>JAZRJQ010000046.1:0-2674 GCA_045645925.1 Clostridia bacterium
CAAATAAACAAAATGTTTGATGTGTCAATTTGAATAAGTTCTTGTTGTGGGTGTTTTCTGCCACCTTGTGGTGGAACAGATGCAACAGTACTTTCAATAATTTTTAAAAGTGCTTGTTGAACACCTTCACCCGAAACATCCCTTGTTATGCTTCTGTTTTCGCTTTTTTTGGTAATTTTATCAATTTCATCAATATAAATTATTCCACGTTCAGCCTTTTTTATGTCGTAATTTGCATTTTGAATAAGTTTTAACAAAATGTTTTCAACGTCTTCACCAACATAACCTGCTTCGGTTAAAGTTGTTGCATCGGCTTGCGCAAACGGAACTTTTAAAATTTTTGCCAATGTTTTGGCTAATAATGTTTTACCACTACCGGTTGGGCCTATAAGTAAAACATTGCTTTTGTCAATATCAATTAAGTCAACAGCCGTTTTGTTGTTTTTAGCATCAACATTATAGTTTATACGTTTATAGTGGTTATAAACAGCAACCGATAACACACGTTTTGCATCATCTTGGCCTATAACATAATCATCTAAAATTTTCTTTATAACTTCCGGTGTTGGCAACTCAATTTTTTCAGAACAACAAGCATTTTCCTCTTCTGCCAAAATATCTTTACATGTTGCAATACATTCATCACAAATGTAACTTAACCCATCAGGGCTAGAAATTAGTCGTTTTGTTTCTAATCTGTTTTTTCCACAGAATGAACAAAACATATTGTTTACATCTTTTTTCATAAATCTCCTAACACTTCAATTTCTATATTTGTCTTTTGTAAGAAGATTAATGATTATCTTTTTTCAATAACTTTATCAACCAAGCCATATTCTTTTGCTTCAACTGCACTCATCCAATTGTCACGTTCAACATCAGCTGAAACTTTTTCAATTGGTTGTCCGCAGTTTTCAGCCAACAACTTGTTCATTCTTTCTTTAATTTTTGTTACATGTTTTGCTGTAATTTGAATATCGGTAACTTGACCTTGAACACCACTTAATGGTTGATGAATCATAACTTCACTGTTTGGCAAGCACATTCTTTTACCTTTTGTACCAGCAGCCAATAAAAATGCTCCCATACTTGCAGCAAGTCCAACACAAATGGTTGAAACGTCACATTTAATGTATTTCATTGTATCATAAATTGCCATACCAGCAGTAATACTTCCACCTGGGCTGTTAATATATAATGAAATATCTTTATCAGCGTTTTTTCCTTCAAGATAAATTAATTGTGCAACAACAGTGTTTGCAACATTGTCATCAATTTCGCCAGTAATAAAAATTATTCTATCTTCCAAAAGTCTTGAATAAATATCATAACTTCTTTCACCAGCACTTGTTTGGTCAACAACATAAGGTACTAACATATTTTTACTCCAAATTATTTATTTTAATAAACAAAAATCCAATTAAGACCAAAATTTACTATTTAGATTTTTTTAAATTCTTTTCCATTAAGAAATTTAAAAGTTTATTCATAAGTATATCATTTTTCAAATAATTCATACTATTTTCATTCATGGTAGCTTTTAATTCTTTAACAGTCTTTTTAGCAGATTTTGCTCTTTCTTCAAGTTTTTCGTCAATTTCTTTTTCAGTAATATCAATTTTTTCTTTTTCTAAAATGTATGTTAAAGCCAAACGAACTTTTACAGATTTTAAAGCATCTTCACGTTTGTCTTCACGCATTTTTTCAACTGTTGTTCCCATGTATTCAGCATAAGCTTGTAAGTTTAAACCTTGATACATAAGTCTATATTCCATATCTTTGAACATGTTATCAAGTTCAGCTTCAACCATTTGGCTTGGAACTTCAACTTCGGTGTTTTCAACAATTTTTGAAATAATATCAGTTTGAGCATCTGCTTTTGAATGTTCATCTAAATGTTCTTGCAAATGTTCTTCTAAATGATTTTTAAATTCTTCAAAAGTTTCAAATTCAGAAACGTTTGATGCAAATTCATCGTTAAGTTCTGGGTATTGTTTTTCTTTAACTGCGTTAACATGACAAGCAAACACAGCAGCCTTTCCAGCAAGATCTTTCGCATGATAATCGGTTGGGAATGTTACGTTAACATCTTTATCTTCACCTGTTTTAACACCAACTAATTGATCTTCAAAACCAGGAATAAAGCTTCCGCTACCAATTTCCAAATCAAAACCTTGAGCTGTACCACCATCAAATTTAACACCGTCAACAGAACCTGAAAAATCGATGTTTGCAACATGACCGTTTTCAATTGCTTTTTCAACTTCAACAAGTCTAACATTTTGTTCTTTAACACGATTAAGTTCAGCATCTAATTGCTCTTTTGTTACCTTTTGTTCTTTTAGTTCAACATTAAATCCTGTGTATTTTGTAACTTTAACTTCTGGTTTTGTTACAACTTGTGCTTCAAGTTCAACACCATCTTCACCAATTGATTTAACTGCCAAACTTGGAGCATCAACAGGTTCCAAATCTGTTTCTTTTTGTAAAATTTGCATGTAAGCTTTGTAAAAACCTTCGCTTAAAGCTTCTTCATAGAAAACATTACTTCCATAAACTTTTTCAATAACTTTTCTAGGAGCTTTACCAGCTCTGAAACCTTCAACTTTATATTTCCCTTTTGAATGGTTGTAAGCTTGGTCAACTTCTGCTTGCCATTCTTCTTTATTTAATG
>JAZRJQ010000047.1:0-3849 GCA_045645925.1 Clostridia bacterium
TAACATGTGCGTTAATGCTAATATTAAAGTTGTCTAATTCGTTTGTTATGGTTATGATGTTAAGTTCACTTAAAACCATTGTAACAAAAACAAATTGATTAAATTTAAAGTTTTTGTAGTTTAGATTTTGTTTTTTTACAAGTGAAAAATATTCTTGTTCGGAATAAGAACCAATATTTTTTACAGCTAATTTTTTAATGCAATTGTGATAAATTCCAAACACATTGCGTTCAGTGCTTAGTTGGTTTAAAGCGTCATTTCCACTTGATGTGTTTAAAACATAAATTGAAGAATTAATGTTTTTTAAATAATCTTTTTTCAAAATTTCGTCTAGGAAAATAATGTTTTTGAAAATAGAAAAATTCTTTGTGTTTTTTGATAAGAATAATAATGTGTTTGAACCTATTAAATCTTTTACCTGATAGGTTTCAAAATTTTTTATTTGTTCACCAAAGTTGTTTACAGCAAACATGTAAGATTCAAAACTATTAGCAACAATAAGTGTGCCAAAATCACTACTATTCAAAATTGTTTTAACGTCGTTTTCAGTTACTTCGCAAACAGTTGATTTATGGCTATATATAGGATTATTTAGTTGTTTTGCATAATACCCTAAACTAATTTCAGATTTAACGTTTGTGTTAAGCTTATCGAAAGCAATTGATTTTATTATTGATTTTAGTTTTTCACGTTTATTAAATGTTTCAACACTAACATCAAGCAACACATGTTTGTTGCAATTTGTGCTTAAAGAATCAAAATATTCACTAAGTGAAAAAGATATCATATCAAACTTATCTGTTTTAAACTTTAAGTAGTTTGGATAGTTTTTTAATCGTTCTGGTTTAATGTTGTTAAATGTGTATTTAAAAACTGGCTTTTCGTTACCAAAACCAAAAGGTTCTAATAGGTTAAGTTCTTTAACAAAGTTAATATCAATGTTGTCTTTGTTAAAATCAAAATCGTAATATTTAACAATATCGAACACACTTGAAGGATATGTTGTTGAAATGTTATTGTTTAGTGTTTCAGCAAATTGTTCAATATTTTTTTCTTCAATTGTTAAGCCACCTGCACCAGCATGTCCACCAAATTTAACAAGTAAGTTTGAACATTTTGAAAGTTCTTTAAAAATATCGATTCCAGGCAAACTTCTAATACTGCCCTTATAAACATTATCAACTTTTGTAAGCAAGCAAACTGGTCGATTAAATTTTTCGGTTAGTTTTGCGCAAACAATACCTAAAACACCAGCATGCCAATTGTTCGAATGTAAAACTATTGCTTTTAAACTTGAAACACAAGTGTTACTTAGTTTTATTATACAATCATCATAAATTGAATTACCAGCTTCAATACGCTGATTATTTTGTTGTTCTAAGTTGGTTAAAATGTTTATTATTTCAACTGGATTTTTTTCTATAAACAATTTAAAAGCAACAGTTGCATCGCCCATGCGTCCTGCTGTGTTAAGTTTTGGAGCAATTTTAAAAGCAATATCGGAAGATGTTAAAACATTAAGTTTAAGGCTTGAAATAAGCTTTTTAACACCAACAGGAAGTGTGTCTTGATTTTGTAAGCCATGCTTTACAATTGCTCTATTTTCGCTAACCAATGGAACAATATCGGCAACTGTTGCTAAGCTTGCTATGTTGGTGTATTTTAATGCTTCGTTTAAACCAGCAAGTGCTTGAACAACTTTTAACGCAACACCTGCTCCGCACAATTCTTTAAATGGATAATTACTTGGTAATTTTGGGTCTATACATGTGCAATTTGGAATTGTTTCTGGAATTTCGTGGTGGTCGGTTACAACAATTTCTATACCCTTACTTTTTATATACTCTACTTCTTTTTCGCAAGAAATTCCACAGTCAACGGTGATAATAAATTCAGGATTAAATTCTTCAACAATTTTATCAACTGTTTCAATTGTTAAACCATAGCCATCTAAAAATCTGTTTGGCAAAAAGTAATCAACTTTTACACCAATGCTTTCAAAATACTTGTATAGTATTGCTGTTGAGCAAATTCCGTCGGTGTCGTAATCGCCTACAATTAAAATTTTCTTATTGTTTTCAATTGCTGTTTTAATTTGTTTTACACCGTCTGCCATACCAGAAAGTTGGAATGGATTATAAAAATTGTTTATACCACAATTTAAAAAGTCTGCAATTTGCTCCTTACTGTTAAGATTGCGTGAAAAAAGAAGTTTAATAGTGTTTTCAGAAACGTTAAATTCTGTGCTTAAACTTTTACTTAGTTTGTTATTAAATTTTACTGTATCTAATTTATTTTCAAATTTCATAATTTTAACATTGTATTTAAACATGTAAAAAGCCTTCATAAAGTAAATGTGAAGGCTTTTTAATTTGTTTAACTAAACCACAATTTTATCTTCTGGATTACCAGTTTTTGTTTGTTTAGAATTGTCTTTTTCTTCTTGTAAACGTTTTTGTAGGCGTTTATCTTTGTTGCGTTTGTAAATAAAGCTCCAAATTGTGCCTGACACAAAGATAGAAGAATATGTTCCTGCAACCAAACCAATCAAGATTGGAATTAAGAATTCTCTAATTGAAGAAACGCCTATAACAGCAAGAAGTAAAATTGACATAATTGTTGTTAAAGAAGTGAAAATTGTTCTTGTTAAAGTTTGTTTGATTGAAACTTCTAACATTTGTGCGTTTGTGAATTTTTTGTATTCGTCTTTTCGCAAATTTTCTCTAATTCTATCAAAAATAACGATTGTATTATTGATTGAGTAACCAATAATTGTAATTAACGCAGCAATGAATGATGAGTTGATTTGAATGCGGCAAATAATAACTAATGCGCACATAATTAACACGTCATGTAGCAATGCACAAATTGCTGCAATACCACTTGCATATTCAAAACGAATAGCAATGTAAATCAACATTAAAACTGTTGCAATTGAAATTGCTAACAATGCATTTTTGATTAGTGATCCACTTGCACTAGCACCAATACGTTGGCTATCTTCAACTTCAAAGTTTGCAATTGCGTTGTCTGGATTAATTGCTTTTGTTATATCTTCCTTTAAAGATGAAATAACTTCGCCCATATCTTCTTCGGAATAACCTTTAATATCTTGGAATTTGATTACAATTGAAGCTTCTTCGGTTGTTCCTTCTTTTTGCAAACTATAATTTACTATGCCATTATCTTTAACAGCATCGTCAATCCAAGTTTTATATTCGTTGTATTGAGTGTCAGAAATGTTTGTGCCAAAGTTAACTTCAACAATTGTACCACCAGTAAAGTCGATACCTAGGTTAAAGCCAATGCATGCAAACACGATAATTGCAGCTAAAAATATAACAAGTGGTGCTGCAAAATAGTATTTCCAATTTTTTACAATGTTGAAATCTTTTTGTAAAAATGTTTCATATTTTTGAGAAAAGGAAGTTTTGTTTTTGTTTGATTGTTTACGCATTTTGAGCCTCCTCTTCTTTATCATTTTTGTTTAAGTTTGCACCTTTAACTAAACCATAACGTTTGTAGTTTGTGCTGTTAATGTTAAGTGCCCAGTTAATAAATACTCTTGAAAGCACCAAAGTTGTAAACATTGAAACAACCATACTAATTAATAATGTGTATGCAAAACCACGGATTGCACCAGTTCCTAACCAAGCTAAAACAAGTGCTGCAATAATTGTTGTGATGTTACCATCTAAAACGGCAACAGAAGCACGTTTAAAGCCAGATTTTACGCTAGCTGGTATTTTCTTTCCTGATTTTGTTTCGTCTTTAATACGTTCAAAAATAACAATGTTACCATCAACTGCCATACCCAAACCTAAAATGAAGTCGGATCGTAGCCATGTC
>JAZRJQ010000048.1:0-2729 GCA_045645925.1 Clostridia bacterium
ATTAATTTTTTTATTTCGTTTAATGTGTTAAAACAAGAAATTGAAACTCTAACTGTTCCAGTTTTTAATGTTTTTAAATATTTATGGGCAAGTGGTGCACAATGTAATCCACCACGAACACAAATTTTGTGTTTGTTTAAATAATCAACAATCTCATTTGTTTCATGTTTTTTGTGGTTAAAACTTACGACTCCGGAGCAATCGTAATTTGAGTAAACAACATAGTTTTTATTGTTTAACAAATAATCTAACAAGATATTGGTTAATTTTTGTGTTTTTTTGTTAATTTTATCAAAATTTTTTTGAACATAACTTATTCCGCCATCAAGTGCTAAAATTCCTAATGTGTTAATTGTTCCAGCTTCAAGTTTGTCAGGGTAGTAATCTGGCATTGTTGGATTTTCGCTGTTGCTACCACTACCACCAAATTTTATTGGATTAGGTGTAACATTGTTAATAACCAATGCTCCAATCCCTTGTGTTCCAAACAAACCTTTGTGCCCAGCTAATGCAATAAAATTAATGTTGTTGGTTAGCATATCAATTTGTTCGTGTCCAGCACTTTGAGCACAGTCTACCATAAAAATAATATTGTTTAGTTTGCAAAAATCACCAATAGGTTTTAGATTTGTTGTTCTTCCTATAACATTTGATGTTTGATTTACAACAATCATTTTTGTTTTAGTAGTTATTTTTTGTTTTATTTCTTCAAGTGTTATATTTCCTTGTTTGTTAGGTGTTGCAATAGAATAGGTGATTTTTTTATTTTTTAACGAATGTAGTGTACGTAAAACAGCATTATGTTCAAATGTTGTTATTATAACATGGTCGTTTTTTTGCAAAGTGCCTTGTAATGCGTAGTTAATTGCTTCGGTGCAGTTATATGTGTAAACAACGCTAGCAGAATTTGGTGCATTTACAAAATCTTTTATACGTTCACGACATTCTTCAACTTTTAAACCAGCTTTTATACTTAAATTGTGGCTTCCACGTGATGGGTTTGCATTATATGTTGTTAATGCTTTGAAAATTGCCCAGTGTGTTTTAAATGGTTTTTTGTGTGTTGTTGCTGCATTATCTAAATAAATCATAAGTCCCTTTGTCAATAAAATATTCTTTTTAATAGTATATAGTGGGAGAAGAAATATTGTTAAAATGGAGAAGATTTATGTATGTGTTAGCTGTGTTTATAAATAGAAATGAAACTTTAAAGTTTAGTTCAGCTTTACGGAAAATTGGGGTTAATGCATTGGTTGTTTCAACACCTAAGGGGTTGGGCAGTTCTTGTTCGGTTTCGGTAAAGTTTTATTATAAAGATTTGAATAGAGCAATTTTTGCATTAAGAAAGGGTAATTTTAGTTCGTTTAATCACTTTTTTAAACTAACAACGTGTGGCAACATGTGTAATTATGAAATTATTGCTATTTAACTTATTTGGTGGTTATTATAAATAAAAATATTGGTTAATACTTGAATTTTTTTGTTTGTTAAGTTACTATTATTTGCTATAATTATATTATGGAAAAAACTAAGGCATTAAAAATATTTAATTTATTAAATGATTACATTAAAAATCCAGTATCTGAATTAAATTATTCAACCAATTTTGAACTATTAATTGCTGTTATGTTAAGCGCACAATGTACCGATAAACGTGTCAACATTGTTACAAAAGAGTTGTTTAAAAGATTTAACACTCCACAGCAATTTGCTTCTATTAGTTTGTTGGAGTTGGAACAATTAATTCATCCTTGTGGTTTTTTTCATAATAAAGCAAAAAATATTATTGCTTGCAGTAAAATGATTGTTGAAAAGTTTAATGGTGAAGTTCCAAACACTTTTGCCGATTTAGTTGGTTTGCCAGGTGTTGGCAGAAAAACAGCAAATGTTATGCTTATTGTGGCATTCAACAAACCTGCAATTCCGGTTGATACTCACGTTTTTAGGGTTAGCAACAGGTTAGGGTTAACTAATGCAAAAACCGAAACAGAATGTGAAATGCAATTAAAAGAGTTGTTTTCAACTGAAAAACATTTATGGGGTAAGTTGCATCATTTGATTTTGCTTTATGGAAGATATACTTGCAAAGCAATAAAACCAGATTGTGATAATTGTATTTTAAAGCAATTTTGCAAAGAATATATTAATAAACATTAAAAGGATAAAACTATGTTTTTAGACAAGGTTAAAATTACATGTAAAGCCGGAAATGGTGGTAATGGTAAAGTTTATTTTCGTCGTGAAAAATTTGTTCCTAATGGTGGCCCAGAAGGTGGTGACGGTGGTCGTGGTGGTTCAATAATTTTTAAAACCACACCAAACATGACCAACTTGGCTGAATTTAGGTTTACTAAACATTTTAAAGCATTAAATGGTGAAGATGGTGGAAATACCATGTGTGATGGTAAAGCAGCACCAGATTTAACCATTATGGTTCCAATTGGCACCGTTATCAAAAATGCTGCAACAAACAAAGTTATTGCTGATTTAACTGGTAGGGACGAAGAGTTCTTGGCATTAAAAGGTGGTAAAGGTGGCAGGGGTAACAGCAAATTTGCAACAGCGACCCGTCAAGCACCACGTTTTGCAGAAATGGGTGAACAAACCAAGCCATTTGATTTAATTTTGGAACTTAAAACAATTGCCGATGTTGGGCTTATTGGATATCCAAATGTTGGTAAAAGTAGTTTGTTAAAAGCTGTTTCAAATGCTAAACCAAAAATTGCAAA
>JAZRJQ010000049.1:0-5631 GCA_045645925.1 Clostridia bacterium
TTATATTTAAAAACAAAAAAACATGGATATAAAGCCATGTTTTTTATTTTTTTGATATCAAATGTTTAATTTTATTAATATAAACCTTTTTATCTTCCGATTTATAAACAGCACTTCCCATAACAACAATACTGGCCCCAGCTTTATAAATTTGTTGAACATTAGTGTGATCAACTCCACCATCAACTTCAATTTTAATATTATAGTTGTTTTGGTTAATAATTGCTTTTAATTCAGCAATTTTATTAAGCGAACTTTCAATAAATTTTTGACCACTTTTACCAGGCTCAACACTCATTATTAGAACCACATCAACCAGTGGTAAATATGGAACAATTTCTTGAATTGTTGTTGCAGGTTTTATGCTTAAACCAACCAAAATTTGTTTGTTTTTAATTTCGTTTAGTAAGTAAATTAAGTTTGTTTTGTTTTGAAAACTTTCGTAATGAACAGTTAAAATTGTTGGTTTTGATTTATAAAACTCTTTCCAAACCTGAATTGGATTAGAAACCATTAAATGAACATCTAATGCAATTGTTGAATTTTGGCTAACTTCATAAAGTTTTTCAGCACTTAAACAAGTTGCAGGAACAAAACTACCATCCATAACATCACAATGCAAATAATCTGCACCAGATTTTTCCAATAATTTTACATAATCCACCAATTTTTCTTCTTGTTCAGGGTTTGTGCTAGGGGCAATTTTAATCATATTCTCTCTCCCACTTTTCTTTTAGTTGATTAAATATTTCAACATATCTATTATATCTATCCTTATCAATTTCGCCATTATCAACTTTTGCTTTTATATTACAACCAATTTCCGTCGTATGGTTACAATTAGCAAATTTACACTTAGAATTTTCAAATTCTGGATAGTAGCTTTTTAGTTCAGTATGTTTTATGCTAAGTTCCAACATGCTAAACCCTGGTGTATCTGCAATTAAAATGTTGTTATCCAAAACAAAAATTGTACACTCCCTAGTTGTATGTTTGCCACGTTCAACCTTTCTACTTAATATATTTGTGGCTTGATTTAGGCTTGAATCAATGCAGTTAATTAAACTACTTTTTCCTACTGCACTTTGACCTGCAAACACACTTGTTTTGTTTTTTAGCACTTCTTTTAAGGCTTGAACATTACCTTCAAATGCACTTGCCAAAACAATTTCATCAACAACATTCTCGTAAACGTTAATATATTCATTAATTTCTTCTTTTGAAAGCAAATCAATTTTGTTTATAACCAAAACAGGACTTATGTTGTTTATTACAGCATTTACAATAAGTTTATCAACCAAATATAAATCTGGTTTTGGAACAGCAGAAATAACAATAAGCAATTGATCAATATTTGTAACTTTTGGTCTTGTAATTTCGTTAAAACGTGGAAAAACCTTAGTAATAACATAGTTGTTACTAAATTCATCTTTTTTTAGTTCAACATTGTCACCAACAAGCAATCTTCCTTGCTTTTTAAGGTTACCTAATGGAACAGCATTAACATATTCATTATTAACATAAACAGTAAATTGGTTTGAAATACCTTTTACAATTTTTCCTGTAATTGCCGTAATCCTACCTATATTTTTTATTGTTTGAAGGCTTTTTAGCAAATTTAGAATTTACAGGTTTTTTGCCTTCATTTCTTGTGTTTTTAGAATTATTTAATGGTTTTTTGTTGGAATTGTTAACCATTTTCTTAGAATTCTCATTTTTCACATTACGTTTAGAATCTTTATATTCTTTTCTGCTTTTTGTAATTGTTTTTGATTGTTTTGCAGCAACTTTCTTAGCAACAGCTGAATCAACTTCATAATTTGATTTTTCACCACTTAATTCTTTGTTTCTAAGTTGGCCACAAGCCCCGTCAACATCATCGCCTAAACTACGACGAATTGTTGCAGTTATGCCACATTTAAGCAGTTCACGCATAAATGAATTTGTTTTAGATTCGCTTACACCTTTTAAACCACGCTCTTTAACATCGTTTAATGTAATTAAATTTACTCTACAATTTAAATCACGCAACAAATCAGCTAATTCTCTTGCTTGGCTAATATCTGAATTAACACCATCAATTAAAGTGTATTCAATATAAATTTTACGATTTGTGATTGTGTAGTAATAGTTAGCAGCTTCAATAATACTTTTGATTGGAAAACTTTTTGCAACAGGCATAATAGATTTTCTAACTTCGTTATTTGGAGCATGAAGTGAAATTGCAAGATTAATATTCATACCCAAATCTGCCAATTTTTCCATTTTACTAGGAATTCCACATGTTGACAAAGTGATATTGCGAACACTGAAATTAAAGCCATTTTCGCCTGTTAGAAGTTTTAAGAATTTAACAACATTATCAAAATTATCAAGTGGTTCACCAGAACCCATTAAAACAATATTTGTTATTTCCCTATTAGCAACTGTACCACCTACAAAAGCATTAGCAGCAACAATTTGCCCTAAAATCTCACCAGCTGTTAGGTTACGAACAAACTTTAAGCCACTAGCACAAAAAGCACAGTTCATTTTGCAACCAACTTGTGTGCTTACACAAAGTGTTCTGCCATAGCTATGGTTCATTAAAACACCTTCAATCATGTTGTCATCGTTAAGTTTATATAAAAACTTGATTGTTTTATCTTTTGATTTAAATGTTTTAAAGATTTTAACAGCTTGCATTTGATAACCATTATCATGCAATTTTTCTAGCATTGATTTTGGTAAAACTGTGTTGCTTGAAAAATTCTTACCATTTAAAATGGCGTTATAAAGTTGACCAGCCCTATATTTAGGCTCATCTAAATTTTGAACTATTGATGTTAATTCTTCCAAAGTATAATCTAATAAATTATTCATATCGTACCAACTTTCCTATAAAAAATCCTTCTGTTTTACTTAAATGCGGATAGAAGGTTTTAAGTCCGCAATTGTCAGAACACACAACACCAAAAGTTTCAACATTAGACAACTTGAAATTTGGGTGTGTATTTAAAAACTTGTTTATAATATTTTCGTTTTCTTCTGGTAAAATTGTGCAAGTGCTGTAAACAATTGAACCACCAACTTTAACATATTTTGCGTTATTATTCAATATATCATATTGTAAACTTGGTAATGACACAAAATCTAGTTCGTTGTTAATTAATAAATCTGGTTTTTTATCAATTACACCTAAGCCAGAACACGGAACATCTAACAAAACACAATCAAATTTGTTTTCAAATTCATTGTTAAATTTACTAGCATCTTGAACAAAAGTTGAAACATTTTTAACTCCCATTTTGTTAGAATATTCGTTAATTAATTCTACCCTATGTTCATAAAAATCACAAGCAGTAACACAACACTCTGGGTTTAATGTTGCAACATAAACAGCTTTGCCGCCCGGAGCTGAACAAGCATCTAAAACATTTTCACCTTGAACATTACGTGAAACAATCATGCTTGGAACACCTTGTGGCGTGTATAATCCAACCAAACTTTGTTCCCTTACAACGTTAGAATAATCAACCCAAACGGCATCATCTAAAACAGATGGAACAAAAGCAATGTTTAGTTCGTTCAATTTATTCTTAAATTCTTCTGGCAAAATCAACAAGGTGTTTATTCTAATATGAGTTTGAGTGCTAAGTTCAGCGCTTAAAAAGCTGTTAACAAAACCATCATCAAAGTTTTTAAGTAACAATTCAACAAACCATTTGGGTTTTGAATATTTAACCGATAAAAATGTGGTTTTATCTGTTTTATTAGGTAATTCAAATTCAGCATTAACAATCTTTTTTAAAACAGCATTAATAAATGAAACATATGGTTTTAGTTTTGTATGTTTTGCAATTTCAACAAGTTCGTTAACTAAGGCAAATTTTGGAATACTATTAATTTCCCAATTTATATATGCACCTAATTTAAAAAGTAATGTTACTTCTTTTTTAGGTGCTTTTTTATAAAATTGCTTAACAAAATAGTCAAGCTTAACATCGTTATCCATAACCCCATATGTAACCTTGGTAACCAAGTTAAAATTAAGCTTGTTATTATATTTTTTGTTTAGTTCAATAGAAGCATATGATCCCTTAAAATAAACACTATTTAAAATCTGAAAGGATAAATTTAGTTCCTTATTCATTTGCAATTTGACCAACCAATATTTGTTTTCCGTTTAATAAACTTTTTGCGCTCATTACTTTGCCATTTTCAGCTTGAACTTCGGTTAATTCAACAAATCCTTCACCACATTTTAAAATTAATCCTTGTTTGCTTGAAGCAACAACAACTTCACCAACAGCATAATTTTTTGTTAAGTTTAACTTTTCAATTTGTTCAGAATTAACAACATGTGCTTTATAAACTTTTAATCTCCCTTCTTTCAAGGTGCATTCTGCAACAGGCCATGGGTTTAAACCCAAAACAAAACTTTTAACCTTGTTGTTTGACCACGAAAAATCCATTTTGTTTTGTTCTTTTTTAAGCATTCTGCAAACTGTTGCTTCTTCATGATTTTGTGGAGTAAAAGTTATTGTTCCATTTTCAAGTTGGTCTAATGCTTCTGCCATACATTCAGCACCAACAACTGCAAGCCTATCAAAAAGTTCACCAGCAGTTTCGTTTTCTAAAATTTCAACTTCACGTTTTAAAATCATGTTGCCATCATCCATGCCAACATCGCTTTTTAAAATTGTTATACCAGTTGTTTTATCGCCATTTATAACTGCCCATTGAATTGGAGCTGCTCCCCTATATTTAGGCAACAAACTTCCGTGAACATTATAAACACCATGCTTTGAAGCTTCCAAAATATCTTTACTTAAAATTTGTCCATAAGCAGCTGTAACAAATAAATCAGCATTTAAATCAGTTAGTTGCTTTGTGCCTTCCAATCTAATTTTTTCGTATTGAAAAACAGGAATATTATGTTCTAACGCCAAACTTTTAACAGGGCTAAAAACAACCTTTCCACTTCTGCCAACTGGCTTATCGGGTTGAGTAACAACAGCAATAACTTCATGTTTGCTTTCAATTAACATTTTTAAAGTTGGAATTGAAAAATCTGGTGTACCAAAAAATACTATTTTCATTATTGATATTTCCCTTCTTTTTTGTTTTTAGGTTTATATTCTTGTTCCATTTTATCAATAAACAAAGTGCCATAAGTATGGTCAATTTCGTGGCAAAGAGCACAAGCCAAATAACCTGTTCCAGTTATTACAAATTCGTTACCATAACGATCACATGCTTTAACTGTAACTTGTTCAGGACGTTTTACATAACCCGAAACACCTTTAACACTTAAACAACCTTCAACTTCACACTGTTCACCAATAGTTTCCAAAATTTCAGGATTAACTAGTTCTAAAAATGCATTGTTTACTTCAACAATAACAACTCGTTTTAAAACTCCTACTTGAACAGCAGCCAAACCACAACCATTGTTTTTGTGCATGGTTTCTTTCATATCGTCTAGTAGTTCCCACAAACTTTCATTAAAAGCTGTTACGGTTTTACTTTGTTTTCTAATAAATTCGTTATCACTAAAAACTATATTTCTAATAGCCATTTTATCTCCTTTAACTTAGGTTTTGTGGATTTACTTCCACAAAAACACTAACTTTATTGTTAATAACATTT
>JAZRJQ010000050.1:0-15409 GCA_045645925.1 Clostridia bacterium
AGTTTTTCAAAATTTTCATTTGTTTCTTCTTCTTTAATATGTTTGCAAATTTCTATATCTGTAAAGGAATCTGTTTGAAAAACTTTAATTTCTTGCAATTTTAAAAGTTCTAACAACGCCATAAAAGTTGTTATTATTTCATCACGTGAAATGCTTTCACGAAACAATTCACTAAACATAATTTTAGGCCTTATTATTAAAGCATCTTTAATTGAAGCAATTTTTTGTGTTACTGTAAACTTTTCCCTAACAATTTGTTTAGGTTCGTTATCAGTTTCAACCTTGTTTGCACGTGTTATAAGATTTGTAAATGCGTTAAGAAGAATATCTAAACTCATATCTTTTAACACAATTCTAAACTTACTTGCCTCTTCTTCAGGTTCTTTATAAAACCTATCAACATTTTCAATTTGTTTAAGTTTTTCACTTGTTTCCTTAAACAATTTGTATTCTTGCAAACGTTGCAACAATAATGTTTCTGGGTCTTCTTCGTCAGGTTCTTGATCTTCTATAAGTTTTGGCAACAATGCTTTACTCTTAATTTCAATCAAAGTTGCAGCAACTTCAATAAATTCACTTGCCTTTTCTAGGTCAAGTTCAGGTAGATTATTCATAATTTCCAAGTATTGCTCAGTAATTTTTGCAAGTTCAACATTTTCAATTTCCATTTTACTTTGCTTAATTAAATGCAACAACAAATCCAATGGTCCTTCAAAGTTGTCTAGTTTAAATTGAAGTTTGTCAGATTCTTCTTCCACATTATTAACTTGTTGTGTTGAAACTTCAACATTGTTATTTGCTGTTTCAACTTCTTCGGTTGAATTTTCTTCAACCTTTGTTTCTAATTCTTTAATTTCTTCCATTTAAAAAACAATTAATCCCCATAATAATTCAATTGGAAAACCAACCCAGTAAACTAGCGAACTAAGCAAGTTTCCACCAAAAACTAACATTATAATTAAAATATAGTTTCCATACTTATACATAAAATTAACAAATTTGTTTTCATACTTTGAAATTGCTGCTATACAGTTAAAACCATCTAATGGATAAACTGGCAACAAGTTAAACACAAACAACGAAATATTTATTGAAAACAAGAAGTATGAAAAATAATATAAAAACAAGTGTAACCCATTTGTTATGGTTAAAAAACGCATACAAAGGTAATAAAATCCACAACCAATAAAAGCCAAAATCAAGTTTACAACAACACCGGCAATTGATGTTAACACCATTCCACGGCGATAGTTACGAAATTTGGTTGGATTAATTTGAACAGGTTTTGCCCAACCAAATCTAAAAAACAAACAACAAATAAAACCGATTGGATCCATATGCGCAAGAGGATTTAATGTAACACGACCCATTGCTTTTGGCGTGTAATCACCTTGTTTGTAAGCAACGTATGCATGACCAAACTCGTGCAATGAAAACGATAAAACTAAAACCAAAACCAATGCTAACCCTGCACTAACAAATTCCGAACCGGAAAGTTGGTCAATAATAGAAAACATAGCCAATCCTTTTAATAAATTTACATATACACAATAAAGTATATAATAAAACCTACAAAAATGCAAATATTTAGGCAATTTTTATGGGTTTAACACTCAATAGAAAATCAATATAAAAACAAAATAAAAGACATGTTTTAACATGTCTTTTATCATATAAACAAATTTTTGAGTTTATGTTATCAAGTTTAACCTAAAACAGCCCACTTATTCGAAATTTTTGACAAAATATCGCCAAATTGCTGTTTTTCAAGGTTTTCAGATAACACAATTTCAATTTCGGAAACAAGTTTTCCATTGTTTACAATTGTTGCAACACCAACCCTATCACCTTTTTGTTTAGGAGCTACAACTTTTGAAATTGTGCTAACTTTAACTTCATATTCTCCTTTTTGTCCTTTCTTTGCAACAACATAAAAATCTTCCTTAAACTTAATATTTGCAAATTCATTTTTAGCGCCACTTGTTTTTAATGGTTGTAAAGATTGGCTTGAATCAACAACTTTAATGTTTTCAAAATTAGCAAATCCATAGTTAAACAAATCAATACTTTCCTTAAAACGATCTTGTGCTTTATCACATTTTAAAGTTACTGCAATAAGGTTTAAATTACCATTGCTTGCAGAACTTGCTAAACAATAGCCAGCCTCATCGGTAAAACCTGTTTTACCAGTTTTACATTTGTCGTAATACTTAATTAGCCTATTGGTGTTCACAAGTTCGGTAACCCTACCACTTGGGTGCGTGAAGTCATCCATCCAAATATTTGAATTGCTCACATACAATTCATGTTTCGCAATCTCTTTTAAAATTATGCTTGTGTCCATTGCTGTTGAATATTGATTAGGCGCCGGCAAACCAGTTGCATTTGCATACACAGTATTATTCATACCCAATTCTTTGGCACGTTTGTTCATTTCAACAACAAAAGCATTTTCACTGCCTGCCAAACTTTCGGCAAGAACTACTGCCGAATCGTTAGCAGATGCCACTATAACGCTTTTTAACAAATCAGCAACGGAATATTCGCTTCCAGCATCTAAAAAAGCCTGACTACCTTCCATTGAACATGCATGTTCACTTGCAGTTAATTTATCAGATAGTTTTAACGAACCTGATTCAATTTTTTCTAGGGTTAACAAACTGGTCATTAGTTTGCATATGCTTGCAACTTGCATTTTTTCGTTTTCATTTTGTTTAACCAAAACCGTTCCACTGTTAGCATCAATCAACACGTAACTTTTGCTTGTAAAATTATTGAAAATATCAATTTTTGAACTAGCATTTACTGCATTTTCCGCATTAAAACACAACAAACTAATAACTGCCAACAAACAACAAATTGAACTTACTAAAACTTTTTTCATAAACAAAACTCCATATTTTTTAATATTTTGTGTGAAAATTTTAAAAATATGTAACATAAAGCAGTTTTGTTTTAATCTAACAAAAAAGCAACGCAATAAGCGTTGCTTTTAAATTTATTTTAGTTTTATATAATTACATTTTTAAAATTAATATTAAACTTTATCGTATAAACCTTTTAAGTTAACTTTCATGCTTGTACCATTTAAGCCTGAAATGTTAAATTTAATGTAAGAAGTTCCATCGGTGTTTGTTAATTCACCATTAGTAAATTCACCTTCTGTTTGGAATGCAACACCATCTGTAACAGCATAATCTCTACCATTATAAGCTGAGAATGCTGCACTATTCATAAGTGAATGAAGGTCAAATTCAACTTCTGTTGCAGTTGAAGCTAGTGTTACTTGTTTTTGTGAACTAGCAGAATTTGAACCAATTTGAACAGTATACTTAACAGTGATTGTTTTACCAATTGATGTTCCAACACCTTGGAATGAAACAACCAATTTTGTTGCTTTAGCACCTGTTTTTGGCTTAATTGTTAAGGTTTCGTATGGTAATTCTTCAGAAAAACCAGTTGCTGTGTTTGTTGTTTTAACGGCTGTACGTGTCATTTTTGGATATAAACTTGTTGTTGTGCCATCAAATGTGTTTGCTAGCGCTTGTTCAACAATTGCAGGAACAACAATGCTGTAACCTTTGTAAAGTAATGGCGCACTTGCTTCAATGGTTCTTATTCCACTTATTGTAGAAAGATTTTCAGTATTTATTACACCATCATAATCATTAATCCACATATTATAATATGAATTATCTGCTGAAACTTGAGTAGAACCAATAACATTATTTAAAACATAATTAACAATTGCTTGTTTATGGTTTTCAAAATAACCTAATTTATTAATGCCACTTAACAAATTTACACTATATTCTGTTGCTGTTTGGCTTGCACCCAAAATTTTTGCAATTCCTAATTTAATTTCGTTTTTATATGCTGCTACCATATTTTCATAAGTTGAACTCTCACAACTCATTTCCCACGATTTTGTTTCGTCTTTAACAAAAGAAACTCTAATATTTTTTACAAAAGCAGAATTATATCCTTCAATAGCACCTGTAATAACCAAACCTCCATCTGGCAGATTCAAATAATTATCACCATCAACAATTGTTAGTGATTTTTGAAATTCTTTTCTTGTATCAGCAACATTATTTAAGTTTATTTCGGTTACAGAATCAAAACTTTCTGAAACATTTGAAATCATATTTTCAACTTTTGACTTTGCAGTGCCACCACCATAAGAATATTCAAATGTTTTAATACTGTTACCTGTTCTATTATCATTTGTTTCATTTTGAGCACCATAAATATAGGTTAATCTATACAATAAATCTTGTGCCAACACATCAATTTGCGTATCTAACAAATTTTCAAATGTTGTTTCAGCACCATTTGCGTCAAGATAACGAGATTTTGCATAGGTTGCTTTTGCACCAGTAAAACTGTTTGCTGCTGATTGCAAAACAGGGTTTGATGGTGTTGGTGTTACTGGACCTGGTTGTTGTGAACCACCACCACTATTGTCACCACCATTATTGTTGCCACCATCGCCTCCACCACAGCCTGCAAGTGTTAATGTTGAAATCCCCATAACTCCTGCAAGAAGTAATGTTAATAATGTTCCCTTTTTCATAAAAAATTCCCCCTTTTATATTTTTATTGAAAAATAGTTTTTAAAATATATAACCAAAGTTTGTTTTAACCCCTAATTAAAACATTAACTTAACAGTTAACAGATTGTTTTTTTACAATATCTTTTTCCCAATTATATTGTAATATAAATTTAACAAAATATCAATAGTGATTTTTTACCGAAAAATTAAGCAAAAAAGTGCCATTGGCCTAAGTTAATAGGTCAATCGACACTTTTTATATTTTTTTATGGAAGTAAAGGAATAATTGAGAATGAGAATAAAATGTTATCATAGTCAGTTATTGCTTCACCTGTAACTTTTTTAGCACTAACAATATCAAATGTTAATTGAACGTAGTCCTTACCTGCTTGATATGTTACAGCATCGGAACCATCTTCACAATCAAACACTTTAGTAAACATATCACGGCTTGTTAAACCAACAGTTGTTGCACCATCGTTATAGTTTCCAAATGGAGTAACTTCAGCATCTCTTTCAAAGAATTCGTAAGTGAATGTGTGGTATTGGTTTAAACCTTCGTTTGGTTTGTAGAAACCACCATTTTCAATGTAAGCATAATCTAATGCTTTTGACTCAGGCAAGCCTGGTAATGCTTTTTTAGATTCGAAACCTGGTTTTGTTTGATCAATAGTATAGGTTTGTTCACCACGTGAATCAATTGTTAAGGTTGTGCTTGGAGTAAACAAAATTTTGTTTTTAGATGGTGTTAATTCATCACTTGTTTTAATATACTTATGATTGTTTGAAACATATTCAACACCAACTTTAACATCAACAATAATTTCATCGGTTGAATCTTTTAAAGCAGTGTCAAGGTTAAGTTCCATACCACTTAAAACGGTTGTACTTTGAACAGGTTGCAAAATAACTTTGTTAATTGAAGCAAAGTTAGAATAGTAGTCACTTTCGCTATTATCATCAATTATTGAAAAATCAACATAGTTCATATCAACTCTCGAAAAATATGGATATAAGCTTGTTTCAGTTCCTTCAAATGTATTCTTTAATGCTTGTTCAACAATTGCAGGAATTACAATGCTATAACCTTTGTATAAACGTGGAGCATTATCTTCAACTGTTCCCAAATCATCGATTACCCCAAGATTATCAACATTAATTAACCCATTGTAATTGTTAATCCACAAATCATAATAACCATTATCAGCTGAAACTTGTGTTGTACCAATAACTTCATCTAAAACAAATTTTGTTATTGCCTGTTTATGTTTAGAAAAATAACCCAATGTTTTAATATCTTCTAAAATATCAACACTATAACTTGTAGCATCAGGATCTGCTCCTAAAATTTTTGCAATTCCTAATTTAATTGTATCTTTATGAGTATTAAGCATATTTGTATATGTTGATTCTATACAAGACATATTCCAAGCTTTAGTTTCATCTTTGATATATGAAATTCTAATTTTCTTTTCAAAAGCAGAATTATATCCTTCAATGGCACCAGTAATTACCAAACCACCATCTTCAAAATTTAGATAATTATCACCACTAAATAATGTTAAAGATTTTTGAAATTCAGATTTTGTATTATCAATATTCTTCAAATCAATTTCTGTAACAGAATCAAAAGTCTCATTAACATTTGTAATCATATTAACAGCTTTTGATTTTGCATCTTTTCCGTTATATGAATAATAGTTATTTGGTGCTGGATTATCAATTTCAAATTTAATTTCTAAATTATCATCTGTTCTATTACTTGTTGTTCCATTTTGAGCACCATAAATATAAGTTAATCTATACAACAAATCTTGTGCCAAAACATCAATTTGACGATCAACTAAGTCTGCAAATTCAGTTTTAAACAAATCACTTGTAATATCTAGGTTTGGTAGACCACCAAGACCACCCAAGTTTAGTTTTGTTGGGTCGTATAGTTTTAAGGAACTATCGGCATTTGTTAAAATTGAATAACCTTTAAAGAAATCAGAAAATTTGCCAGTGTTAAGGTCGGTTCCTTCTGGCAAGTTTCCGTTTTCATCAAGTTCAACATCGTTGCCACCATCGCCACCTGATTCACTACCCGAAGATGGGTTTGATGGTGGATTGCCTGGGTCTTTTGTTCCACCACATGCAGTAAGCATGAATGTTGGAACAATCATTAAACAAATGCAACACAATAATTTTAAAATGTATTTTAAAGTTGATTTGAATTTCATAGCAATTTACTCTCCACTTCATATTTTTTAATTGCCAAACCATACAGTTTGCAACATTTTTTACTTTTAGTTTACGTAAAAGGTCAAAATTCTACACCTATACAACACTATTTTACATCACAATTTACTAAAAGTAAATAAAAAGTTATATTAAAAAATATAAAGGCACAAAAAAACAGGGCTTTTGCCCTGTCTTTTCAACTTACAATAATTGTTACACGCATTAACGGCAACATTAAACATCTTAAAAACAAAAATAAAGTTGCGACACAAAAAAACACACAACAAACATTTGCATAGTTAACATTGTTGCAACCGTATTTTTTTGTTATTTTATTTTTTTTAGTTTTAACAGCAAACACTAAGCTCAAAACACACCAAATCAACAATTCACACGGCAAAATTATTAGCACAACATTAAAAACACCTGCCAATCCAAAAGTTAAAATTAGAATTGTTGCATCAAAACCTGCAATATATCCCCTAGCAAGCAAAACCAAACAAGCAAAAAAACTAAGCCAAGGTTTAAAATTAAAAACAATAACCAAACAAAAGCAACAACAAAAACTAAGAAAATGAGTAAAAAACAACCCCATTCCAGTTTTATCACCTGTTAAAACATCAATTAATCCAGCATCAATCAAATGGTTAAGTTCAACATCGCCTGAATTTTTTGTTATTATTACAGCACCAATCACAAAACCAACAACAAGAAATAAGAAAGATAAACACATTAAGAGCTTATATTCAGCAAAAAATTTTGAAAAGTTATTTTTTAAATTGTAACAACATTTAATTTTGTTTGAATTCATAGTTTATTATATGATTTCAAAACACAAATTAGTAACACATGCTTGATTGGAGCTGGGCAAAACCAACAAAGTTTGGTTTTGCTTCACAAACAAGAATTTGTTTGTGAAATTGGTGCGTTAAGCACCAAACCAGCACCTATACCACTTGAACCATTTGCATTTGAGCAATAATTACTTGGTCAACTAAAAAAGCCAAAAAATTACGATTACTAACATTACCTAATCTAAAAAACACATTATCAACATTATCGCCATTTTTCCAACTACGTTTTGCGTAGTTGATTGAATTTCTGATGTTACGTTCAACATTTATTGCATTTGAATTGTTTAATTTTGCAACAGCCGGATAAACTTGTTTGCTAAGCGAACCTAACACTCCATTATTTTTAACACCTTCCTGAACACACTGTTTAATAAAGGTGAAACCAGAATGTTTTGGAACAAACCCTAAACTTAGCAAATATTGTGTTAAAAAAGAATTAACATAATCTAAATTCATATTTTCCATAAATATCCCCTTGTAGTTCAAGTTAAGTATAACAAACAAATTTGTAAAAATCCACAAATTTTCGTCATTTTTTTACAAAAATATATTTAATTTTTTACAAAAATAAAAATATGGCTCAACGAAGCCATATTTTTGCAATTTATTCATTAAGCATATAATCCACATACAAGCCAAAACCTTTTGTTGGATCGTTTACAAAAACATGCGTTACAGCCCCTACAAGTTTTCCATCTTGCAAAATTGGACTACCGCTCATCCCCTGAACAATTCCACCTGTTTTTTCTATCAAATCTGGGTCTGTAATTTTTAAAATCATACTCTTATTTTTAGTGCCGGTTTGATAGTTGGTTTTAATTAATTCAACATCAAATTCTTCAATATTAACACCATCAACACAAGTTAAAATTTTGGCTTTACCAGGTTTTGCTGTAAGTTTGCCGCCAATTTCAATTTTTGACTTACCAAGAGTAAGTTGACAGTTTTTATCAAGGTTACCATAAACACCAAATTCACAATTTTTATCAACTTTACCTTGCACATTTTTACCTTGCATAAACAATCCTAAAATTTCCCCCGGGACACCACGTTGTCCTTTTTTTACACCTACAACATTACACTTATACACTTCACCTTTTTTAACATCAAAATTTTGACCCGTGTCAGAATCAGCAATAGCATGGCCAAGTGATGCAAACCTTAAAGTTTGTGGTTCAACAAAGGTTAAAGTTCCAACCCCCATAGCATCGTCCCTTATCCAAACACCAAGCTTATAACTTTTTGTTTGAATATCAAACTCAGGTTTAATTAAAGTTTCAAACTGCTCACCTTTACGTTTTGCAACAACCTGAATTTTTCCATCAACATAATTAGAAAGCACTTTTTGAATATCTGCCAAACAATCAACTTTTTGCCCATTCAAACTAACAATAACATCACCAATTTTTAAACCAGAATCAACAATTGGGCTAATGTTTCCATTTTTTGTTATTATGTAGTTTGAACCAACAATAATTACACCATTACTTTTTAGAGAAAGTCCAACACAATCGCCACCAACTAAAACTTTGTTATTTTCAACAACATTAACCTTTAAATTTTTAATGTTAAACAAATTAAACAACTTAAAGCTTATGTTATATTGGTTTAAATCACCATCCTCATCGGAACCTGCAAAAACATATTTTGTTTCAACAAAACCATTTGTTTTTGTTAATTTTTCAAATTCAGACCTTGTTAAAACATCACCATTAGAAATTAACATAATTTGGTTGTACGGCACAAAAGCACACATTAACACAAATGCCACACTTAATATTACAAATGTTACTTTTCTCCTTAAAAATCTCATAAAAAAACTACTCCCAAAATCAAGAGTAGTTTAATTATTATAAAAAATTTTATTCTGGTAAATAATGTTAGTTTAAGGTTTGTTTATAGTTGTTTGCATCATTAATTAATTCCAACGCACTTGCTTCGGCTGTTTTTGCATTTTCATTTAAGCCAAGCATACGTGCAATTTCTTTAACTTTTCCGGCTTCATTAAGCAATTTTACAGATGACGATGTTATGTTGTTATCAACTGTTTTTTCAATTTTAAAATTATTATCGGCAAATGCAGCAATTTGCGCCAAATGAGTTACACAAACAACTTGGTTAAATTTTGAAATTGAAGTAATTTTTTTACCAACTTCAACACCAATAAGCCCACCAATTCCAGTGTCAATTTCATCAAAAATTAAAGTTTTAATTCCAGACTTATCTTGAACAACACACTTAAAAGCAAGCATAAATCTACTCATTTCACCACCAGAAATTATTTTTGACAAAGGTCTTATTTCAATTCCTGGGTTAGCACTAAACATAAATTCTAAATTGTCAGCACCATTTCTTGTAGCTTTTTTTTCAATGTTACTTAAATTATAATCATTGCTAAACACAACTTCAAAAAGCCCATGTTTAATGCCTAAATATTTAAGTTCATTAAGCAGTTTTTCTTTAACCCAATTTCCAATATTTTTACGTTTTTGAGTTAGGTTTTCACATAGCTTATACACAACACTTAAAACATCGGATTTTTTCTTGTTAAGTTTTAACAATGCCTCTTCTGAATTTTTCAAATTTTCAAGTTTGATTTTAGCATTTTCCAAGTATTCTAAAACACTTTCAACACTACCACCATACTTACGTTTTAAGTCTTTAATCAAGTCCAAACGTTCTTCCAAAGCATTAACTTCATCTTCATCATAATCGGTTTGACTTATTAGTTCCGAAACAGAATCGGAAACATCGTTAATTTCGTACATAACTGAATTAACACGTTCTTTTAATTCGGCGATTTTAGGCGAAATATCGCTTACAACGCCCAACGAATAACTTGCGCTTTTTAATTGGCTTACAAGGTTACATTCAACACCTGAAATAGCATTATAGCAATCGTTAAGGTTTTTAGAAAGTTTTTCAGAATTTGCATAATATTTACGTTTTTGAATTAATTCATCTTCTTCTTCAACTTTTAATTCAGCAAGTTCAATTTCGTTAATTTCATGTTCTAACAAAGCAATGTTTCTAACCTTATCTTCACCTTCACCACCAAGTTCAGAAATTTGCTTGTTGATAGAAGAAACAACATCCAATCTTTCACCTAATTCATTTTTTAAATCTTCAATTGCGCCATCAAGTGAATCCAAAATTTTAATATGGTTTTTAGGGTCCAACAAGGCTTGGTGGTCATGTTGTCCATGAATATCAACCAAGTTAATTGTTAATTTTTTCAACATTCCAAGCGTTACTGCTTCACCGTTAACTCTAATTTCATTTTTTCCGTTTAAATTATAGTATCTTGAAATTATTATCGTGGTTTCAGGTTCAGCATTAATTGATTCAAAAAATGAAGTTATAGCATCGTTTAAACAAGGTAAATCAAAAACAACTTCCACCTTAGCAAAATCTCTACCAGTTTTAATTAAAGTTTTATCAGCTTTACTACCAAGCACAAAGTTCAAGGAATCTATTATAATACTTTTACCTGCACCTGTTTCACCAGTTAAAGTATTAAACCCATTACCAAGTTTAATTGTGTTTTCATCTATTAAAGCAATATTATTAATTTTTAAACTAGAAATCATAAATTAATCCTAAAACCATATTTACTAAAATCAAATATATTTTAACAAATAACACTAAAAATAACAATTAGAAAACAATTTAAAAAACAAAAAACACGTAAGAATTAACTTACGTGTTTTTAAATTATTCATTAATTAAAACTTCATTAATTTTTTGTTGAACCAAATAAGCATCTTCAACATCGGCAGTAATAACCATAACAGTGTCATCACCATATGTACAACCTAAAACAGCATTAATTGAAAGTTGATCAACAAACGAACTAACCATACCAGCAGTTCCTTTTAAAGTTTTTAAAACAACTAGGTTCATAGCATTTTTAACAGAAATAACACATTCCTTAAAAATGTTTAAAAACTTGTTAGAAACAGCTTGGCTTGGTGCAGAAACAATAGCATATTTATATTTTTTAGAATCGGTTAAAATTTTAATTAAACCAAGTTCTTTAATATCACGGCTGATTGTTGCTTGTGTTACATCATAACTAGCAGCACGAAGTTCAGAAACAAGTTCTTCTTGTGTTTCAATTTCCTTAGCAGCAATTAATTCTAAAATTTTAGATTGACGTGAGTTTCTTGCCATAGTTAGCACCTTATCCTTTCAATGTAAATTTATTTTTATGCAGTCAAAATTTTTGAAAGCAACATAATTATACAGCATTGCAATTTTTTATGCAAGTGCTTTTTGCATATTTATACATTTTGATTTTTATTTTTATTCACACATTTTTATAATTATAAATTTAACCATGCATAAATATTCTGTATATTTATACAATGGCTTAATTAAGCCATTTTTAAGTGTTAAACAACAAAAAAGAAAGTAGTTAAATCATAACTACTTTCCCCTAAAATTATTCAAATTTTTAAAATTTTAAATTTAGTCAACTTAAACAAATTTATTTTGTATGCATAAAAATTAGTACTGAATACCCCACACCACAAGGTGTTTAGCTTTCTTACCACAGCACACACATTTGTCATCAATATGCTTTTCATCTTCCAAAATACAACGTGATTTTGTTCCCCTAATTTCCTTCATTTTAAGTTCACAAGCTTCGTCGCCACACCACATTGCTTTAACAAAACCAGGTTTTGTGTTCATAATTTTTTCAACTTCTTCTAAATTATGACATTCATAAGTTAATTCATCTCTTCTCTTAACTGCCCTATCATACAAGTTTTGTTGAATATTTTCAAGCAAACTTTTTACTTCTTCTGCAATATCTGAATTAACATCAATTGTAATTTTTTCACGTGTATCACGACGAGCAAGTGTTACAACACCATTTTCCAAATCACGTTTACCAAGCTCAACCCTAACAGGAATTCCATTAACTTCATGTTCAGCAAATTTATATCCCGGCGTTCTGTCAGTGTTATCAACAAACGCTGTAACACCAGCAATTTTTAATTTAGAGCAAATATCTTGCGCCAAATTTAAAACTTGTTCATCTGTTCCAATTGGAACAATTGCAACTTGACGTGGTGCAATTCTTGGTGGAAGCACCAAACCATTCTCATCAGAATGAACCATAATTAATGCACCAATCATTCTTGTTGTTACACCCCAAGATGTTTGGTAAACATATTCTAGTTGGTTGTTTCTGTTTGAAAATTTAATATCATATGCTTTACTAAATTTTTGACCAAAATAATGAGTTGTGCCACTTTGCAAAGCAACACCATTATACATTAAAGATTCAACAGTATAAGTATATTCTGCACCGGCAAATTTTTCTTTTTCAGTTTTTCTACCAGTGATTGCTGGAATGGCTAAATATTTTTCAAAAAATGTTTTATAAACATTTAGCATTCTTAATGTTTCTTCTTCTGCTTCTTTTGCTGTTTCATGAATTGTGTGACCTTCTTGCCACAAAAATTCTCTGGTACGCAAGAATGGACGAGTTTCTTTTTCCCAACGAACAACATTACACCATTGATTATATAGTTTTGGCAAATCTCTATAAGAGTTAATCTTTGAACTATAATAATCACTAAACAATGTTTCACTTGTTGGTCTAACAGCCATACGTTCTTCTAGCGCATTACCAGTTCCACCTTGTGTAACCCAAGCACATTCAGGCGCAAAACCTTCAATAAGTTCCCCTTCTTTTTTTAATAAACTTTCAGGAATAAACATAGGCATATAAACATTTTGATGACCAGTTTCTTTAAACATTCCATCTAACACACTTTGCATTTTTTCCCAAATAGCATAGCCGTTTGGTTCAAAAACAATACAACCTTTAACGTTTGAATATTCTGCCAAGTGTGCAGCCTTAACAACGTCAGTGTACCATTGAGCAAAGTCTTCTTCTCTACTTGTAATTGCTTTATTTTTCATTTTAAACTTCCAATCCTTCTTCTTTAAATTTATCTAAATCTTGTTTTAATATTGTAACTTTTCCTTTAACACTGTTCAATTCAGAATACAATTCTTTAACAATTGCATTACCTTCTTCAAACAGCTTTAAACTTTCTTCAAGTGTTACATCGTTTTTATCTAATTTTTCAGCAATTTCTTGCAGTTTTTTCAATTTTTCATCAATATTCATTATCACACTCCTACAACTTCACTATTTCCATCTGCAAAAACAATTTTATATTTTTTACCAACTTCAATATCTTTAAATGATTTTACAACCTTATTATCAAGCTCAACTTTTACATAACCCTTTTCTAAAACATTTTTAGGATTAACCATTTGCAACATATTTTTTGTTATTTCAAACCTATGTTCAAAATATTGAATTTTTGAATTTATCTTATAATCCAGAGCCTGGCTTAAAGAATTCAATTTACCATTAATTTCTGAAACCTTATTTTCAGTAACATAACATATTTTTTTACTTGCAGTTTCACAAACGTTAAGTTTCTTATCAATTTTATCAACAACACAATTATAAAAATAATTTGAATAATTGTTTAACAAATTTAAATCATCTTGCAAAATGTTAACAACACATTCAGCAGCAGCTGATGGCGTTGGTGCACGCAAATCTGAAACAAAATCAATTATTGTAAAATCTGTTTCATGCCCAACAGCCGAAACAATTGGTTTATTACAATTATACGTTGCAGTTGCAACAATTTCGGTGTTAAATGGTTGCAAATCTTCCATACTTCCACCACCACGAGCAACAATAACAACATCAACATTGTAGTTATTAAAAAATTCAATTCCTTTCGCTATTTCATTTTCAGCACCAACACCCTGAACCTTTGCAGGATATAGCACAATGTTAACAGTAGGATTTCTTCTTGTGGTTACATTTATAATGTCTTGAATAACTGCACCCGTAGCACTTGAAACCACACCAATTTTTGTTACCCTTTCGGGAAGTGGTTTTTTGTGCTCTAAATCAAAATACCCTTTTGTTTCAAGTTCTGCTTTCAATTTTAAAAACTTCTCATAAAGCAAACCTTTACCATAAGGAGCAATATGGTTTGCGTTAAACGATAACTTTCCACCCTTAGCATAATACGAAACACTACCAACAGCCAAAATTACATCGCCCACATTTGGCGTTTCAAATTTCCCAGCATTAAAAAGAACACAGGATATTAATCCTGTTTCATCTGTTAAATTAAAGTAAGCAATATTGTTTGAAATTTTATAACTACTTACTTCGCCATAAATACAAATATTTTGAAGCATAACTTCTGCTTCAAAAATATTTTTTATGTAATTATTAACTTGTCCAACACTTAAATATTGTTCACTCATAATTAATTTTTAGCAATACTTGCAACCACAGCATTAATAAATGAATAGCTTTTTTCAGTACTGAATTTTTTGGCAAGTTCAACAGCTTCGTTTGCAACAATGCTTACAGAATTTTCTTTATAATATTTTAATTCATATGAAGCCATGATTAAAATTGCCAAATCAACTTTAAAAAGTCTATCCAAAGTATAGCCTTTAATGTTTTTAGCAACAATTTCTTTCAAATCTTCAAAATGTTCAACAATCCCTTCATAAAAGCTTCTAACAAAAGCTAGATTTTCTTCATCAAGATTGTTTTCTTTTAAAAATTCTTCATAATAACAACTATCTTCCGGTTTATGAAAACATAATTCGAAAGTTAATTTAAATATTGATTCTCTTGCTAAAATTCTACTCATAATATTAACACCTCTTTAAAAACATACTTAGTATAACACAACTTTTTATAAATTTCAT
>JAZRJQ010000051.1:0-1519 GCA_045645925.1 Clostridia bacterium
ATCATATTTAAACTTATCAAACAATTTTTGCAAATCTAAACCTTTTACGGTTCTTAATCCAAGCATAATAGATTCCTCAACAAGTTCATTATTAGTTATTTTTTCCTTAGTTTCAATCACTGATTTCGATTTTGAAATAGCATCAATATAGCCAGCAACATTTGAAACATTACAAAATCTTGTGCCGTTTACAAAACTATGTGCAGCACAACCAAAACCAACATAATCACACATGTTCCAACAATTTAAATTATGCTTACATTCAAAACCATTTAAAGCAAAATTTGAAACTTCGTAACGATTATAACCATTTAATTTTGTATGTTTTAGAACATAGTTAAACATTCCTAATGTTTTTTGCTCACTAACAGGCTTAATTTGATTTAATTCAATCTTTTTATATAATGGCGTATCTTCTTCCAAAATTAACGTGTAAGCGCTTAAATGGGTTATTCCTGACCTAAAACAATGACGTAAAGTGTTTTTAACATCACCCTGTTTTTGAGTAGGCAAACCAAGCATAATGTCAGCGTTAATATTTTTAAAGCCAACCTTTTTTAAATTATCAACAGCAACCAAAAAATCACTAAACGTATGTGATCTACCAATCTTTTTTAAAAGCCTATCGCTTGTTGACTGCAAACCAACAGACACCCTGTTAATTCCACAATTAAACCACTCTGTTGCATTTTGATAAGTTATACTATTTGGGTTCGATTCAATTGAAATTTCACAATCAGAATTAACGTTATAATGTTTTTTGATTGTATTAACAATTGAACTAATAGCACCCGTAGGTAAAATACTAGGTGTTCCGCCACCAATAAAAATTGTGTCTATTGAATAATCTTTATAGTTTTTACTTTCACGTTTTATCTCCTTAACCAATGCAAGAACATAATCATTAACCAAATCAAGTTTTGTTATTGAATAGAAATTGCAATAATCACATTTGGAAACACAAAACGGAATATGAACATAAATTCCTAAATTCATTAATCAATTTTTAGTATGCTCATAAATGCTTCGGACGGAATTTCAACCGAACCAATTTTACGCATACGTTTTTTACCTTTTTTCTGTTTTTCTAATAATTTACGTTTACGACTAATGTCTCCACCATAACACTTAGCCAAAACATCTTTTCTAAGCGCTTTAACCGTTTCACGTGCAATAACTTTTGAACCAATTGCCGCTTGAATTGGAATTTCGAACAATTGACGTGGAATAACATCTTTTAGTTTTTCAACAATACTTCTACCCTTATAATATGCACGTTCTTTGTGAACAATCATTGACAACGCATCACAAATCTCACCATTTAACAAAATATCAACTTTAACTAAGTCACTTACTTTATAATCTAAAATTTCGTAATCCAAACTTGCATAACCACGTGAACATGATTTTAGTTTATCAAAGAAATCGTAAATAATCTCGTTAAGTGGAATATCGTAAACCAACTGGCAACGATTTTTATCAAGATATTGTAAATCTTTATGTTCACCACGTTTTTCTT
>JAZRJQ010000052.1:0-7036 GCA_045645925.1 Clostridia bacterium
TCATCTTCTTCTTTAATAAAATCAACACCCAAAACATGAACATTAACTTTATCAATTTCCACATCTATCATACTTGACAAACTATTCTTAATATTTTCTTGAACCCTATAAGAAATTTCAGAAACATTGTAACCATAGTAAACATTAATATAAACGTCAACACCAAACTTGCCATTATTGTTTGTTAGTTTTACACCTTCGTAATAGTTACTACTACCAAACCAACGTTTAAGTGCTGAGCCAAAATTTGCAACCAATGAACTAACACCAGAAATTTCCTTAGCAGCCAAGTTTACAACAGATAAAATAATATTTTTGTTAAATGTAACGTTTCCTTTTGTTACCTTATTTAAACCGTTATTGTTAGTATATAACATCATTTTCCCCTTAAATAAACGTTACATAAATAATAACACCATTTTAAAAATTTAGCAATTATTCTACTGGGAATATTTTAATATTATCTAAATCATATTCCGTTTGACCTTTAACAACATCAACAATCTGAGCAACCTCTGCCTCTTGTAATTCAGCACTTTTTACAATAACATTAATGTTTGAAGTTGAAGTTGAAACAACAACATCTTCAAAACCTTTAGCCTTAATCAAACCTTCCAAAGCAAGCTCTGTTTCCATCATTTCGATTAATTCAGATTTTTTTGCTTCAGCAGCAGTTTTACTTTCAGCACTAGCCGATGAACTTGCAATAATTGCATCTAAATATAATATTTCTTCATTTCTTGTGTCTGTTCTATCTGTTCTATAAGTGCTAAAAAAGTTACCAGCAGTAACAGCATTATCACCATTTGCTTCGGTTGCAATTTTATTGTTTAAAAACAAGTTTAACACCCCCGTTAAAACTAGCAACAAACAAAACCCTGAAACAATAAATATTTTCTTTTTCTTTGATAACATTTTAAAACCCTCCCAAGTTTAATAATATATTTGAATATTATTGCTTGACACATCAAGCAATGCCATAACAGCCTGTAATAAATTTAGTTTTACACCTACATCTTTTGCACCACTTGCCACAACCACAACACCCTGTATTTTTGGCGAATCTTCACTAACCACCAACGGAGCATAGCCCGACGAAGAATTTAAAATTATTGGTTCTTCAACAAAGGTCGAATTTGAAGTTGTGTTTCCACCACTTGTTGTAGTGTTGTTTCTTTGGTCAACATTGCTAGCAAAATTTAGTTTTGGACCACTTTCAACAGTAACCATAACTTTTACATTGCCAGCACCTTTTATGTTGCTTAACACCTCCACAAGTTTATTTTCCAGTTTTTCGCAATAATCCAAACTTGACACATAATTTAAACTACTGTTAGAACCATTAACATTGGTTATTTCAGCACCGAAAGAACTGTTTAATATTATTAATGCAAACAAACCAAAAAATAGAACTATTAAAATTGTTTTAACCTGTTTATTTTTCAACAAACTCAAAAAATTGCTTTTTTCATGTTTTTTTACATCATTTTTGCTTGTTTTTTCATTAATTTTATTGTTTTTATTAAAAAATTTTAAAATTTTACCAGCTAAGGTAACCTTACTTTTTTTGTTAACATATGTAATTTCTTTATTTTTAAGATTTGTAACTTCTATTTTTCTATCCATAAATTTTCACATCACCCTCCCCAACACCACTAATTTTCACAACCTTATTTTTAACAACAGAATATAATTTTTCTTTATTTAAATTATGAGAAGAATTTGTAACATCAACATAAACCGAATCAACTTTAAAATCTTCATTAAATACATTGCAATTAACAACAACCCCAACGTTAGATATTCCTTCTATTTCAAGATGCTCAATAATTAATTTTTCAAGTTCATCCACCTTATTTAAGTTAACATTAAAAATATAATTAGAATCAATAACAACATCAGAACCAACAAAAGTGTTAGCATTGCTTAGAAAATTAGCAATTGGGTTCACCACAACAAAAAGTACAAAAAGACCAAACAATTGCTTAATAAAACTATTAAGTTTTCCTTCCGGCATAATTATTTCAATCAACACACAAACAAAAACTATGCCAACAACACTCAAAATCCATTCTTTCATAAATTAAACAATGTTTGCCGTTGTCATAATTAATCCAACACAAACAAAAAACATAAACGAAACAGCCAAAATTAAAACAATTGGATAAACAAGAATTTTTGAACAACCACTGCAAAATTCACAAATCCTTGAATCACCAATAGGCTGCAAAATTGCAGCAGTTAATTGCAATGCCAATTTTAACACCACAATTTGTAAAATTGGAGAAATGATTGTAAACAAAATTAAAATTATTCCAACCACACCAACAGCATTCTTTATTAAAATGCTAGAACATAAGATTAAATCAAAACCATCAGAAATAAATCCACCAATTAAAGGTATGTAACTTTTTACAGCAAATTTTGTTGCCTTTATACTTATTCCATCAAATTTCCCTGCACTAATTCCTTGTATTGCTAAAAAAGCAGTAAACATTGTACAAACAAAACCAACAACCCATTTAAAAACCGAAGATAAAAAATCGTTAAATTTATTTAACTTTATATTTTTGCTTAAATTTCCAACAATCAAAAATATAAATGACACAACAAATATTGGAAACAAAAATTTTGAAAAAATCAAACTTACACCATTACATAAAACGGCAACTATTGGCTTGTAAATTCCAACACTAGTTAATCCACCAGTCGCCGTTAACAAAGTTAACATTATTGGAAGTAATGTTTCCATTTGACCAGAAAGATTACTTAAAGTTGTTTTTGCAACTTCAATAACATTTGAAATCGTGGTTATTAAAACAAGAACAACAACCGAAAAACAAACAAAGTGTATTAAATCACCCACACCATTTTTTGAACCAGAACTTTTTGTTGAATTTAAAAACATACTTAAAATGGAAATACCAACAATTAAAAAAATTAAAGGAATCACATTTTTTAAATTAGAAAACAAAAAATTTTTTACAACATCAAAAATCGAACTATAATTTGAGAAATACTCTCCACTTGTTATTTGACTAATTAAATTTTTAACAGATAAGTTATTAGTAAAATTATATTGATTGTTAATCTTATTTAACACATCGTCCAAATCAGAAAAATCCAAATTTCCTAAATCTTTTAAAATTTGACTTTCCAACTGATTTTCAACATTACTACTTGTGCTATCAGCATAAACAACATACGGAGAAATATTAAATAATGACGCAACACAAACGCACAACAAAATTATAATTTTTTTCATTCAAGCAAACCCACAACAATGTTTAATAAGTTTGTAATAATTGGCATACACATAACCAAAATAATAAGCTTTCCACATAAAACAATTTTATCAGCTATTGCTGGATTACCCGAATCAGAACATATATTTGCTGCAAATTCAATCAAATATCCAACACCAACAATTTTTAAAATTATTGAGAACAATTCTGAATTTATACCAGTTTTTTGTATTATTATGTCAAAAACACCTAGTATGTTGGTAAAATAATTAAAAATATATACCAACATAACAATTGAACCAGCAATTAGCACTACTAATGCAAATTCGGGTTTTAATTGTTTTACAACCACAATAAGAACACAAATTATTATTCCTATACCAATAATTTTAAATACATCCATAAACACCTATTCACAACGAAAACAACTGCTTAATTGTTACAAACAAATCACTAATCATATTTATTATCATAAACAAAACAACAACAACACCAGCCAATGTTGTTAGTGTTGCAATTTCATCTTTCCCTGAATATTTTAAAACTTGATTTGTAACAGCAGTCAAAATTCCAATTGCAGCAATTTTAAAAATTACATCAACACCCATACAACAACCCTAAATAAAAATTATAAAAACCAACAACGCACCCAACACACCAAGCTTTACACCAAGCACACCAATCCTATCATTATTATTTTTAATTTCTGTTTTAATAGAATTAAAAAACACTTTATTGTTTTCAATATTTTCAACTTCACCTTTAACATCGTGCTTCCCCAAACTTTTAAAAAACCTTGTTATATTTTCTATTTCTTTTAACGTTAAATAATTACAATTAATTTCTTTTCCATCAATAAAATAATCATTCAAAATTTTAACAAAATCACTCGAAAAATTATCATTATTAAACTTAATAAATTCAACAATAGTTAATTTGTTAAATCTTATACTAGAACTTAAAAGATTACAAAATTTAACCACATCTGAAAAAATAATTAATTTGTGTTTATAATAATTAGTAAACATTAATCCTAAAAGAAACACACACATCGAAACAATAATTACAATTAATAACTTCATCAACAATATATACAACTTAAATTTTCGTTATATATCCCCTCAACATTTCCTGGTCCACAACATGAGTTTAAAACAACAAACCTACTAAACATTCTTTTTTGCAATATATCTTTAAACTCTTTTTTCAATTTTAAATCCTCAATATTATTTGCATGCATTGTTGCAACCACCTTTACCCCACAAGTTAATGCCGTTTCAATAATATTTAAATCAGTTGAAAAATCAACTTCATCTGTTACCACAACACTTGGATTCAAACTTCTTATTCCACTTTCAAAACCAAAAATTTTGCTACAATTCGTGTAAACATCAACGTTGTTACCTAAATCAATATTATTTTGACCACTAATTTCACCACGTTCATCAACAACCAAAATATTATTATTTTTAGTTCGTTTTGAAATTTGCAAAACAAAGTCTCTTAAAAACGTTGTTTTTCCTGCCCCCGGTTTTGAAATAATCAGTGTTGAATAAACATCATCACCATTAACCAAATAACTATAATAATTTAAACTACAATTTTTAACTTGATGTGGAATTCTTATATTTAAGGAATTTATATTTTTAATCGTTCTAATATTGTTGTTTTCAACAACAATTTCACCAGCCACACCAATTCTAATACCACCTTCAAACGACACAAAACCATTTATTATCTGATCATTTACGCTATAAAAAGAATTGTTACTAACTTTGTTTATAACATGGTTAATATGCGCAGAATTACAAATAATTGCATTTTCCATGTAATTAGTTAAACCATTATTACTAAGCATAAAAAATTTACCACCAACACAAATCATTATTGGCTTTTTATTTCGTAACCTAATTTCATTTATTGAATTTATGTTTATATTATTTAACACCACAAGCAAATCTTGCGGCAGAATTTTTTTTAACACAAACACTCTCCTTAACACTATAAATGTTTGTATATCTTATTTTCAACATCAAACCAAAATGTTAATTAAACACAAAAAAAAATAACCAAACAACATTTGTTTGGCATTTTTTAATATATTCTTATATTTTTTTACAATTTAATTAATTTTACGCACTTTCATAAATTTGTTTTAAAATTTTAGCATCGTGCGCCATTATTTCACTAGATTCAGAAATTACAATAGGTTCCATATTATATTCTTTTAACACCTTAGCCAACGGACCAAAATCTGGTCCATATTTTTCATCTTCAAGTGTTAAATGTCTAATTTCACCCTTTTCACCATATTCAATTTTACTAAAATGAATATGTACTTTTTTTGCTTTTTCTTCACCCAAAGTTTTAAACATATAATCAATTATTTCCCTATAATCATCTTCTGTTTTCAAACTTCCATGTGTAAGAGCATTAATATGTCCAAAATCCAATGTAGGAATATAGTTTGGACTAATTGTACACAAATCAATAACTTCTTTATATGTTCCAATTTGGGCTGGTTTACCCATGGTTTCTAGGCAAATAAAGTAATCTTGATATCCAAGCTGAATTAATTTATCTTTTAAAACATGTAGGCGTTGTTTAGTTAATTCAACAGCTTCTTCTCTTTTTAATTTACCACAAGATGCCGGATGCACAACCAAACGTTTTCCGCCAATAAGTTTTAGCTTTTCTAACGAATTTATTACATACATATAGCTTTTTTCAACCATTTCATCATCTGGATTCGCAAAGTTTATATAATATGGTGCATGAATACTAACTTCAATGCCGTGTTCCATTGCTTGTTTTCCAAGTTCAATAGCTGTTTCATCATTTAATGTAATACCTCTACCAAAGCTATATTCATATGCTGTTAAGCCAATAGATTTTAGCCACTCAGGCGCTTGAACTGAACGTTTAAAACCTGCCTCATAAAAAGTTTTACAATTTCCAGCTGGACCAAATTTAATCATATTTTTTCCTTTTAATCTTCAAGTAAAAAAGTAATTAATTTAATTTCACCACACTCAATTTTACCAACACCAACCAAATTATTGTTATTTACAACAAAGAAATCATCAGTAAAATTATGCATTGTTTTTATTGCTATACCATTTCTTAGTTTATAAAATTCGTTATCAGTAATAGTTAGAACTTTATAAAAACTAAATACATCTGTTATTTTTAAAAGTTTATCTTCAAAATTATCAAGCAGTAACAATTCGTCTAAATTTACAGATGTTGATTTGTTAAAATAGCCAGAATCAACCCTTTCCAACACTGTTACAGTTGCTAGTGAGTTTAAACTTATGGCTAAATCCCTAATTAGACTTCTAACGTAAGTACCACTTGAACAAGTAATTATAAACTTAAACTTTTTATTGCTATGCCCTAAACATTCAAATTTAAAAATTTGAACCATAACTGGTTTAAGTTCTACATTTTCGCCTCTTCTAGCTAAATCATAAGCCCTTTCACCATTAACACTTTTTGCACTATAAATTGGTGGTAATTGGCTTATCTCTCCAACAAATAATGAACAATTATTTTTAACATGTTCAAATTTAGGAATATTACTGGTTGTTTTATGTATTTCTGTTCCCAAATCTAAACTAAGTGTCTCATAACCAAACTCAGCTTCAACAACATATGTTTTTTGTTTGTTTAAAAAATAATCAAACATCCTTGTCGCCTTACCAATGGCAATAGGCAAAACACCACAAGCCAACGCATCCAACGTACCCATATGTCCAACCTTGGTCAAGTTGATGCGTCTTTTTATTTTT
>JAZRJQ010000053.1:0-4182 GCA_045645925.1 Clostridia bacterium
TATTTTTCCAACAACGGCAGCACTTGACATACCTGCTGGTTTATAAACGTTTAAAAACCCTATCATTTATAATCCCGCTTTATGTACTTCTTTTACACATGCTGAAACTATTTTATTTCTTGCTGTTTTTAAACAACCAAAAATGTTACAGCCGGCTGCACGTTCATGTCCACCACCACCAAATTGAGTTGCAATCACCGAAACATCAACAATACTTTTGCTCCTTAAACTACATCTAAAAAGACCACTTTCTTGTTCGTAAATTATAATTCCAACTTCGCAACAATTAACGTTGGTAATTTCATTAACTAAACCTGTTGTATCGTTAATATCAGCATTTGCTTCAATCAAATCTTTTTTTGTTAATTTCAACAAGCCAACTTTACCGTTGGCAAAAAATTCAGCACTACCTAATGCTTTTTTAAACAACTCAAATTTAGAAAGAGTTGTAAATTTAAACAACATTCTGTTTGCAAAATCCAAATCAAAACCATAATCAATCAATTCTGCTGTAATGATGTGCTCTAAACTTGTTGTGTTTGAATGCAAATAACAACCTGTATCCGAAGAAATGCCTGCATATATAGCACAAGCAATATCTTTGTTAAGTTCTGTTAATTCTTTTACATAATAATACAACATTAAAGCTGCACTAGAAACAATTTCAACATGGCAAACTTTTGCAAAACCATCATTTGTTTTGTGGTGATCAATGCAAACGTTGTTATCTACATTTTTAAACACGGTTGAATATTTACCTAAACGTTTAAGGTCGGAACAATCTAATGCAACATGTAAATCATATCCACCCTCATAATCACCAATCTTGATTTCATCCACATACTTAATAAAATTGTAGTTTTCAGATGGTTGTGTATCGGAATAAATATCAACTGTTTTATTTAGAGAAACCAGTGCTTGTTTTAAAGCACTGGCCGAACCTAAACAGTCACCATCAGGATTAATGTGAATAAATATTGCAACTTTATTGCTTTGTTTTAAAGCATTAAGAATAGTCTTATTTATTTCCATTTTCAGCGTCCTTTCTTGACTTTTCAATTTCTTCCAATTTATCTTCAATTTTTTCGCCGTAGCTATAACTTTCGTCTAAATAAAAAGTTAAATAAGGAACTTTTCTTAAATCAACCTTTTTACACAATTCACGACGAATAAATCCAGCAGAATGTTTAATTTGATTAAACACTTCTTGTTTATCACCATTTGGTGTAAAAATGCTAACATAAACTTTACAATATTCTAAATCATTAGTTGTGTCAGCTTTGGTTACTGAAATAATACCTGTTATTGCAGGATTTTTCATTTCGTAAGTCAAAATTTCACTAATGGCTTTTTCAATTTCAGAATTAATTTTTAAAATTCTCATAATTACTCCTAATTAATTTGAACTTCTTCAAAAACTTCAATAATATCACCTTCTTTAATATCATTAAAGCTTTTTAATCTAATACCACATTCAAAACCTTCTTTAACTTGTTTAGCATCATCTTTACTTTGTTGTAAAGATTCAATTGTGGTTTTACCAATTTCTTCTTTATTTCTAAGAATTCTTACAGTTGAATTACGGTTTACAACACCATCTAAAACGTAACAACCAGCAATGTTTCCAATTGCACTAACCTTAAATATTCTTCTAATTTCAACGTGTCCAATAACGTTTTCTTCATATTTAGGAGCTTGCATTCCTGTTACAATTCTTGTTACTTCATCTAGTGCTTCATAAATAATTCTATAAAGTTTGATTTCAACTGAATTTCTTTCAGCCAAGGTTTTTGCTTTGGTTTCTGGTTTGATATTAAAACCAATAATTAACGCATTACTTGCTTTTGCTAGAACAACGTCACTTTCTGTAATGCTACCAACGCCACTATGAATACAATGAACTCTTGCTTCATCGTTTCTAACTTTTTCTAGAGTTTGTTTAACTGCTTCAACACTACCTTGAACGTCGGCTTTAACAATAATATTTAAAACCTTCATTTCACTATCAGCAGATTGTTGTAAGAAATCTTCTAACGACATACCATTGTTTTGTTTTGCTTTTTCTTGTTGAACACGTGTTTGTCTTTCATACAAAATTTCTTTTGCTAATTTTTCATCAACAACATAAGCTTGTTCACCAGCATCTGGAACTTGGCTTAAACCAACAACAGAAACTGCCATACTTGGTTCAGCTTTTTGAACATTTTTACCGGTATAATCCATCATTGCTCTTACTCTACCACTACTTAAACCACAAATAACGTAATCACCAACTTTTAAAGTACCATTTTTAATTATGATAGTTGCAACAATACCTCTACCTTTATCAACTTTACTTTCAACAACAGTACCTTCAGCAGGTGCATTATAAACAGCTTTTAAATCTTCAACATCGGCAACAAGTAAAATCATTTCCAATAATTTATCAATATTCATACCTTTTTTGGCAGAAATAGGAACACAAATAACATCTCCACCCCATTCTTCAGGTATAACTTCATGTTCTGTTAATTGTTGTTTTACTCTTTCAATGTTAGCTTCTGGAACATCAATTTTGTTAATTGCTACAATCATTGGAACTTTTGCAGCCTTAATATGATTAATCGCTTCAACAGTTTGAGGCATAATGCCATCGTTTGCAGCAACAACCAAAACAGCAATATCGGTAATTTGTGCACCACGAGCACGCATAGCAGTAAATGCTTCGTGACCAGGTGTATCAATAAATGTAATTTGTCTGTCGTTTACACTAACAGAATAAGCACCAATATGTTGAGTAATACCACCAGCTTCGGTATTAATAACACTTGTTTTCTTAATTGCGTCAAGCAATGATGTTTTACCATGGTCAACGTGTCCCATAACGGTAACAATTGGTGGACGTTTGTTAAGACTTTCAGAATCTGTGTTATTAAAGCTTTCCAATAATGTTTGCTCTGCTGTTTTTCCAACATTCTTTTCTAATGTGATTCCAAACTCACTAGCAACAAGTTCTGCTGTTGAAAAGTCGATTGGACTATTAACATTTAACATCATACCAAGCAACATAAACTTTTTAACAAGTTCTGCAACAGGTTTACCAATTTTTTCTGAAAGAATTTTCACTGTTAAGTTATCAGTTGTAATAACAGCATTTGTAATTTCAACTTTTTCAGTAACATTAGTTTTTACTTGTTTTTTATTTTTAACTCTAACTCTGCCAATTCTGTCTTCATTTTCATCAACACTAAAATCAACAACACCCATTCTAATTTTGGCTTTAATGTTTAAACCTTTCTTTTCGGTATCAAAATTACGTTTAGATTTATCTTTTTCACGTTTATTATCAGCCTTTGGAACAAAACTAATAACTTCACCACGTGGAACAAAGGTGCTTTTTGGGCCCAATTGTTTTGGAGTGTTAGTTCCTTGTTGTGTGCCCTTTTGTTGAGTTTTGTTAAAATCTTTATTGAATTGTTTTTTATCGCCGTTGTTAGAATTAAACTTTTTGTCGCCTTGAACTTTATTCTCTGTGCGATTAAATGATTTTTTATCTGAAACATTTTTATTAAAGTTTTGCTTGTTTTCAAAAGGCTTTTTAATAGATTGAACAGGTTCAACAGTTTTTTCTGGTTGTTGTTTCTCAACAACTTTAACTTGTTCAACTTTTGTTTCAACCTTGTTAGATTCTTTTTTCTTTGCATAAACTTCTTTCAAATTTTTACAATAAGAGTCTAATGATTGTTTAGCTTTTTTTAAGCCCGCAGCAAAACCATTAATTTCATTTCCAGAAATTAATTGATTTAAAGATTTTAAGTTTGTAAAATCCACAACGGCTTTGTTTGTTTGTTGTTTATTCTTTTCCAATTATATTACCTCTTTTTACTTTAATGTTTCAAACATATCGTCAAACGACAAAATCGCTTTAGATAATCCCAAATTTTTAATTCCAACCACTTTAACATTGTCACGCTCAATAAGTTCAGACAATGTTACATTTGTTAGTTTAACGCATTTTAATCCTTTATTTAAAATTGGATAAATATGTTTTTCAGTTGCAGAGTTGCAAAAAATTACAACATCTAAATTTTTTCTGGTTTTTAAAATATTATCAGAACCAAACAATATTGAATTACTTTTAATACAAAAACCAAAATAAGTTTTTAATTTATTAATTGTTTCCTGCAAGGAAATCCTCCTTCA
>JAZRJQ010000054.1:0-2365 GCA_045645925.1 Clostridia bacterium
TTCCAAAAATAGTTTATCAAAAATTTAAAAAGTTGTATATGGTTTTGTGTTGGTGAATTTTAAAAAATAAAGCCTAATTTAGGCTTTATTCAAAAAATACTTTAACTTTTGCTATAACATCAATTGTTTCAACATTTTCAAGTTCGTTTAATGTTACAAAATCTTTGCAAACACCACCAAAATATGTTGGTTGTTCGCAAACTTTTTTAACTTCTAAATTTGTACCAGTTACAATTGAACTTACTTTTTGTTTTGCATTTTCAATTGCTTGGGTAAGTGCTGTGTTGTAACTTTGGGTAAAACTGGCAGTGTTAAAGCACACGGTTTTAACTGTTACATTTTCTTGGGCTGTTGCTTTTTCAATAAAGGTTTTTGCTTGCTCAAAGTTTTCTAGTTTACAAGAAAAATTAACCGAAGAACAATGTTGTTGTCCGTTTCGCCAAAGTGAACTAAAATCAGAATAGTAGCAATCAACCGTTAAGGTGTAATCGCTCAAATATTTTACAGCATTTTCAAATTGTGTTAGGGTTAGGTTTTGTGCGTCTTCTTGGTTGTTGGAACAGTTCTGCACGTTTAAATAAACCGTTACACTGTCAACATTTGCTTGTGTTGTGGCTTCGCCATAAACGCACATTTTAATATCGCTTTCGGCATAAACGTTAATTGTATTAAAACTGCAAACACTTACTGCAATAATTAAAATTAGCATTGGTAAAATAAATTTTAAACTTTTACGCATATTTTTACTTCCTTATTTTATTTTTTTTATAGTGTGTGCATAAAATATAAATTTATTAAATATAATGTTTGGCTAAATTTATTTTTAGTTTGTTTGGTTTTATGTTAAAATTTATTTTGGGGTGGCTTAGAACTATAAAAATAATAAGGAGATTAGTTATGGCAGAAAATAAAAAATATGATGCAATTATTGTTGGTATGGGACCAGGTGGAATTTTTTGTGCTTACGAACTTGTTAAACTTGGCAAACATAAAAACGTGTTATTAATTGACCAAGGCAGATCAATTTTTGAACGTAGTTGTCCAATGGCAAAAGCAGGTAAATGCTTGCAATGCAAACCATGTGCAATAACAAGTGGATTCTCTGGTGCAGGCGCATTTTCAGATGGTAAACTTTTGTGTTATCATTTGTCGGATTACGACAACAACGGAAGCATGTATTTAAGTGGTAGCGGTGGCGATTATATTATGAACTTTTTAACCGAACCAGAAATGAAAGAACTGCTTGACTATACCGATAAAATATATTTAGAATTTGGCGCTGACGAAAAGTTGGAAGGTACAACTTTTAAAGAAGAAATAAAAAAGATGCAGGCAAAAGCATTAAAGGAAAACCTAAAACTTATTGATATTCCAATCAGACATTTGGGTACTGAAAAAGCACATGCATTGTATGGCAGAGTTCAAACTTATTTGGCAGAACATAATGTTGAAATGCGTTTCTTAACTTCTTGTAAAGATATTGTTTTAGAAGGCGATAAAGTTGTTGGCGTTACAGTTGAACACACACTAACAAAAGAACAAGAAACAATTTATGGTGACCATATTGTTATGGCGACTGGCAGAAAGGGTGCTAGTTGGTTAAGCGATGTTTGTAACAAACATAACATTAAAAAAGAAGTTGGTCCAGTTGATATTGGTATTCGTTACGAACTTAAAAACGAAGTTATGGATAAGGTTAACAAGTATATGTATGAAGGCAGATTTGTTGGCAAACCTGCACCATATTGCGATACTGTTCGTACTTTCTGTCAAAATCCAGGTGGTTTTGTGTCAGCAGAAGTGTATGATAACAATTTAACCTTGTGTAATGGGCATAGTTATAAAGATAAAAAGAGTGATAACACAAACCTTGCAATTTTGGTTACACACCATTTTAGGGAACCATTTAACAAGCCAATTGAATATGGAATTAATGTGGGTGAAAACATGAACACATTAAGTAATGGCAATATTTTGGTTCAACGTTTGGGCGATATTTATCGTGGAAAACGCACATGGCCAGAAGAATTGGAAAACAACAAAGTTAAACCAACACTTAAAACAGCTGTTGCTGGTGACATAACTTTTGCATTGGGTTACAGAACAATGACAGATATTTTGCAATTTATTAGAAGTGTTGATAAAGTTGTTGAAGGTTTTGCTGATCCTGAAAACTTGTTGTATGCACCAGAAATAAAATTCTATTCAAACCGTATTAAGGTTAATAAAGATTTTGAAACAAACATAAAAAATCTTTATTCAATTGGTGAGTGTGGTGGATTAACAACTGGGCTTTCAAAAGCAAGTGCGTCAGGTGTTAAGATGGCACAAATCCTAAACAAAAAATTTTAAAAAATTAAAGAAC
>JAZRJQ010000055.1:0-22255 GCA_045645925.1 Clostridia bacterium
TTTTTGTCTTCTAGGTATAGTTGGCAACTAACGCCTTCAAGCCTTAACTTGCTTGCAACTTCGTAACCTTTTTCAATTGAATTTTCGTCCATTGGCAAAATTAAAACATCTGCAATGCTAGTTTTGTTGCTTTTAATCAAGTTCTTTTCGCTTAATTGATAGAACAATCTGGTTAAGCCAATTGCAATTCCAACACCTGGCAATTTTTGGTCGGTGTAGTAACCGGCAAGGTTGTCGTAACGTCCACCACCGCAAACACTGCCTAGTTCAGGGTAGTCGTTCAAAATTGTTTCAAAAACTGTACCGGTGTAATAATCCAAGCCCCTAACAATGGTTAGTTTTATTTGGAAATATTTATCTGGCACACCTTGAAGCCTTATGCATTTAACAACTTCGCTAAGTTCGCTGATTCCTTGCAAGTATGTGTCGTTGGTAAAGCCAAAATTTATCATTGCTTTCAATTTTTCGTCGGTTGTTCCTTTAATTAACAAAAAGTTAAGAAGTTTGTTTGTTAATTCTTCGCTAACTTTATAGTCCTCACGCAAAGTTAGTCTAACGTTTTCTTCGCCAATTTTATCAAACTTATCAATTAATCGCATGATATCTTCTTTTTGATCGCTTAGTCCAAGTTCTTCAAAAAGACCATTAATAATTTTACGATTGTTAATAAACACAGTAAAATCACCAAAATCCAAACTTTTGAAAACTGAATAGATTATTGCAGGATATTCAGCATCGTTTTTAACTGATAAACTATCTTTACCAATTGTGTCAATGTCGCATTGGTAAAATTCACGATATCTGCCTTTTTGTGGACGTTCACCACGATAAACTTTGCCTATTTGATAACGTTTGAACGGAAATTCTAAATCGTTAATGTTTGCTGCAACAAATTTTGCAAGTGGAACAGTTAGGTCAAAACGCATGCAAATATCGGTGTCGCCTTTGTTAAATCTGTAAATTTGTTTTTCGGTTTCGCCACCAGCTTTTGCAAGCAACACATCTGCACGTTCAATAACGGGTGTGTCAAGTGGTAAAAATCCGTAACTTTCGTAAACCTTTTGAATTTTTGCTTTGATTTCGTTAAACAAAATTTGTTCTTTTGGCAACAATTCCATTGTGCCAGATAAGGTTTTTGGTTCAACAGTACTCATAATTTTTCTCCTATAAATATATATCTTAATTTTTTATTTGTTTTTTAACAAATTTAAAATTGTTTCTAATTTTTTAAAATAAGAATTAAATTCTTCCACGCAAACAAATTCGTTTTCCTTGTGGCAGTCTTCAATGTTTCCAACACCAAAAATTAAAGGTGTTGCACCAATTGTTTGGTAAAAACCTGCTTCGGTTGAAGCTGCGTAGGTTTGTGGTTTTGCACCCAAAAAATTGTAAACTGTGGTTAATGTTTTGTTTGCAACTTTTTTAAATGGTGGAATTTCAAAAACTAAGTTACTTTCAATTTTAACACCCAAAAACTCTTGCTTTAACTTTTCAAAAGTTAAGTTTAAGGTGTTGTAAATTTTTGTTAACAAATCTTTATTGAAAGTTCTAATTTCAAACCTAATTTTTGTTAGTTCTGGCACAATATTGCATAATGTTCCACCGTTAACAATTCCAACATTTAAAGTTGAATTTTTATCAAGTGTTTTGCTTATTGAATTAAGTTTGTTAATAATTTTTGAAGCAACAACAATTGAATTAACGCCATTTTGTGGCATGCTTGAATGGCAAGCTTTCCCTTTTACTGTTATTTCAGTTTCGTAAAAACCTTTGTTGCAGTTGTATGGTAAACTTTGTGTTGGTTCACCAATTATTGCGTAACTTGGGTTAATGTTAAACTTTTGTAAAGTTGAACAAACTTGTTTAACACCGTTCATAACAGTTTCTTCGTCGCTTGTTAAACACAACACCAAAGGAAAACCTTTAAATGTTTTTAATGTGTTAACGTTGCTTAAAATGTTTGCAGTAAAACTTTTCATGTCGGCAGTGCCAAGTCCATAAGCCTTACCATTACTTATTGTAAGCCTAAACGGGTCGGTTTTCCAAACGTTTTTGCTTGCATTTACGGTGTCAATGTGTCCACAAAGCAAAATTGCGTTGTTTAAATTTGATAATTTGCAGTTGAGCCCTGCAATCAAATTTAATTTTGCATCAATCGAATTTTTTATTAATTTAAATTCAATATCGTTCTTTTTTAAAAAACTTGAAATATAATCAATTATTTCAAAGTTGGTTTGGTTAAAACTTTGCAGTTTAACCAAATCACTTAAAATTGTAACATTACTCATAATCTAACTCCTAAAACAAAAAAACATCAACGGCAAGAGTGTTAGCCGTTGATGTTTGGTTGTATAATTAAAAACTTAATTTTATAACTTTAATAACGGCATAGCAAAAAGTACCTGCCGTGAAGTTTCATGGCAAGTAAAGTTAGCTATGATGATGTAAAGTTACAAATAATTGTTTCATTTCTTCGTTCTCCATACCACATTTTTACTACTTTTGTTAAAGTTTGTCAATACAAAATTTGAAAAAAATTTTTAAAAATGTAGCAATCTTTTGGTTAATATTTATTAAATATTAAGAATTTGAAAATTTTTTAATCGTGCCAAATGTTGTCGTTAATAAATTGTGTTAAAGCCATAATAAATGCATGTTTTGTAAGGTCGCCACGTGTGATTGTTCCGTGTGTTAAAGAATTTATTCCACCTTTTTTAGAACGTAAGTCGCTTGCATTAAAAATTTTATCCATAACTTGACCTAAGTCGGTGTTAATTATTTCTTCAACATATTTTGTAGGAACAGGGAAGCCAGCACTTGTGCCAAAACTTTCGTAACCAGTTTTATCTTTTATTACTGCCACGTTAACAATTTCCCATTTTCCTAAACTGTTTGTTATTCCAGATTCAATTGCAACAAAATAGTCTGCTTCCAAATTTTCTTCGTTTGCTTTTGCAATCAAATTGTTAACTCTGTTTAATGCTCCTAGGTAAATATCGTTGTTCACAGGTTGGTCCGGAACATTTGATGGGCTTTTAATTCCTTCAACTTCCACATTTTCAAAAAATTCTGCAAAGGCTTGTTTTGCACCTTCAATTTTTGCAGGATTGGTTGTTCCAATTAGTACTTTCATTTTTTTTATCTCCATTATATTATTATTGTTTAATTCTTAGTTAAAAACTTTATTGCTTCTTTTAAAACAACATCATTTTTGTTGTTGTAATCGTCAATTGTGGTGTTAACAAAAATGTCTGGGGTTATTGAACCGGTGTAGCCAAAAATGTCACTGAAATCCCACAATCTTATTGAACAAGAAAAACGTTTTCCTTCCACTTCCAAATTTTTGTTGTAACCATAAGATTTTGCTGCTCCACCAGTGCCTTGACCAATCAGTGTTACACCAAATTCTTTTTTAAATCTGGCAACGGCAAATCTGCCAGAAGAAAACACGCCGTTGTTAATTAACATTACACCACTTAATTTTGTTTTCCTAATCAATTCTTGAAAAGGATTTAAAACTTCGCTGTTGCCACCACCATTGTTTCTAACATCTAAAATGTATTTTGAAATGTTTTTGTTTTTAATTTCAGATTCAATGTCTTCCACCATTTTTTCAAAAGGATATTCATCCACACTAAAACATTTTTTGTACCACACATATAAAATGTTTTTGTCTAGCACACTAAATCCGTAAGGTACAGGTTGTTTTGATTTTAATTGTGGCACGTCAATCTTAGTAACAATAAATAGTGTAGGGTTGTCCAAAATTTTCACACTAAGTTCAATGCGATTATTTTTGAAAAGTTTTAACATTTCTAAAACGTAACCATTGTTTAAAAATTCTGAAACTTTGTAATTCAACCATTCGTTGGTTTCGTAGTTTATAAGTTTTTTAATTTTTTTAACAACGTCAAGGCTATCAAGATTGTTAAACTTTAACACTTCTTCATATCGCTCATTAATTTTTACATACACCTTATTGTTAAGGTAAAAGAAACGATGAGAGATTGAAATGTTTTTTATAAAGTAGGTTGTGTGACCATCTTTAAGCTGAGCAAAAAGTTTAAGCATTTCATAGTCAAATTCAACGTCAGATAATTCGTTTATGTTTTTTATGTTGTTAATTTTTTTATGTGTTTTTTCTTTTGATAAAGTGTGATACAAATTTAAATGTTCACGTTCCAAACACTCAAAAATTTTAAAAGCAATTTCTTTGTTTCCCATTTTTATTTTACCTTTTAACAACTAAATATGTTTTTTAATTTGTTATTTTTTTAAATCTTTAACATTAAGTTTGTAACAGGTTATATCCATGTTTTTGTTGTATTGTTTTATGTTTGACAACTCAAAACCAAGTGTGCGTTCAAACGCAACAAATTGGGTTTTTCCGGCAACTGTGTAATCAAGCACAATGTTGTCTGGGTTATAATTTTCAACAATTTTGCAATGTGTTGGGTCAATTAATATCCACTTATTGTCATAAAAACACTCGTTAAAGTTGTGTCCAGCATGATTTCTAAAATCGCCACCACTTTGTAAGGTGTTAATCCAGTCCAGTTCGGCAGTGTGTAAAATTGTGGTTGGAACACCAATTTGTTTTGCAAAAGTTGCAAACAAAATTGCGTAATCGGTGCAACCAGTGGTTAAGCCACTTTCCCAAATTTGTTTTGCTGTTCGTGTAAATTTATTGTGTTGTCTAAATTCAACATCGTCTTTTGCATACTTAATTTTTGCATCAATCCAGTAAAACAAACTTGCCAATTTGTTTGCTGGTCTGCCTTCACTAATTCTTAAATTGTAATCGCACATAACCTTTTCTAAAATGAATTCAGTTTCTAAAAAAGGTTTGGTTACTTCATCAAAATTTAAGTAAACTTTTGGGTGTGTTGTGTTGTTTAATTTTTCCATTTTAGTTTCCTTTAAAAAGTTCTTTTGTAAAACATTGAAGTTTGTTGCCACATTCATACGCATTGTTTTTTGCGTAGCCAAGTTTTTCATAAAATTTAAAAACTTCTTCACGTGCAGTTAAAAGAATAATGTTAACGTTTTTACTTTTTGCAAATTCTTCTACTTTACTAATAAGTTTGGTTGCGATTTTTTGATTGCGTTTTTGTTCAGTTACATAAAGTTCTTCAATGTGTAAAATTTTGTGTTTAAAAAAATTATTTTCGGTTTTAAGTTTTAAAATTTGAAACATTATAAAAGCTTCAACATTTCCGTTTTCAACAAGGGCATAAGTTTTTGTGTTGCCACTTAGTGCCGAATTTGTTATTTCGTCAAAAACGGTTGTGTCGGGTTTTAGTGTTATTCCTTCGTAAGCATAATATTCGGTAAACACTTTTTTAAATGATTCACTTTTATAATCAAAAAACTCAACAAAATTAAAACTCATATTTTTTCCTTTTTAAAATTGTTTAATAATTTCCACAACTTCAATTTTGCCATCAACCAAAATTTCATTAATTTTTGGTTTACCATTTTTGTTTGGCAAGTTTTCCCAGTAAGCAAAACTTTGTTTTAAGTTTTCGTCCTTATTTGGTGTTGCGTCAAAACAGTTGTTGGCGTCGCCAACAAATTTGTTTCCGTTTATTTTTAGTTTTACAATTTGCAAAACTTCTCTGCCCATGTTTGAAAACACGTACGCCCAACTTTCGGCTTCTTCCAAATTTGTGCTAACGTAAAGGCTTGTTAACCTTGATGGATAGGTTGGGTAGTGTTTTTGTCTAACTTCTTCTAGCGCTAGTTCTCGCATTGCCACTTTTAGGTGATGCTCTAACATTATATTACAATTAGTGTCCGTAAAAGCGTACACTTTTTCAACGTCTTCAAGCTTTGCCATAACACGAGCGTAAACGCCACTTTTGTTTTCTTTGGTGTTAATAATTTGTCCAATATGCATAGGTTTGTTTGTTACAACATGATAAGCATAAAAAGTTTCCATGATTAAGCAATTTCCTTTTTGTAGTAAATAACCAAGTCCCCTTCGTAAATTTCGTGCATAACAAAAGTGTTGTAACCCCAGTGAAGGTAAATTCCTAGATTTCGGCTTTCTTTTGCTTCGGCACCAATGGTTAAAGTTTTTATACCTTGGTTTTTAGCATAGTCTTCTGCCATTTTTACCAACTTTGAAACATGACCTTGTCCTTCGTATTGCTTCTCAATTCTAAAAGCGTTCATGTTGGCAATTGAAATTCCGTCACACAAAAGGGGCTTGTTTTTTACAGGCGAACAGTCGGGCGAAAATAAAATTGTAATTTGTCCAATTGGATTTTCGCCATCAACAACAACAAATGTTGCACATTTGCCATTTAAGTTGTTTTCAATATATTGAGATTTCCACCTAACATAACGTTCGTCGCCAGGGTGTTTTGCAATATCCTTTGCCCAAATGTTTTCTAGGTCGGTTAATGTTGCTTTTCTGTATTCCATAAAGTTCTCCACATAGTTCTTATTATAATTGTAACAAAATTTACTGAGCAAATACAATCAATTAACAAAAAAGGTAAACACAAAATTGTGTGTTTACCTTTATATCTTTAATTATTTATTTGCACCAGCAAAACAAGTTGAAAAAGCAACAACTTCTTTTATGTTGTGGTTTGTGGTTAAAAGTTGGTTTGTTGCAATTGTTGTTATTAAAATCTGGGTTGTAACAATAGTTGTTGTGTTGATTATCAAAACAATTGTTATAACTTGGCTCATAAGAGTTTTCGTAATTCAAATAGTCGTCGTTGTAACCATTAAAACTGTTGTAATAGTTAACATTGTTAAAATGATTGCAACAACAATTGCTTTCACGTTGGAATTGAGAATATCTTTGCATAAAGTGTTTTAATCTCCTTGTAAAAATTGAACATAAAAAATGTTCTATTTCATAATATTCTATAATTTTATTTTTAGTGTAAGTTACAAAACTTTGAAAATAAAAAATTTTGTATTATACTTATAATGGTTAAATAAACATAGGTTTAAATTTATATTTAAGGAATAAAATAATGGAAAATATTGAAAGACTTATATTTGAACATTCAATGCTTTTGTTGGAAATCCATGATTTTTTGGGTAAAGTTGATTACTCAAAAAAATTTGTTTCAGCAAATGTTGTAAAACGTGCAAAACAACATTTTGAAACAATTTTGCATAGCGAAAATGGTGAAATTGTTTTAAATGCTAAAAATAAAACCAATGTGTACAATTGTTATAATAAGTTTTATAGTGAATATTTGGACAATCCTGTTGCTCCACTTGGGGCAATAAGCCAAAACCGAACTGAACTTTATAATTCTGTTTTGGGAACAATTATAACTGCAACTTCGCAACTAACCGAACTTGTTAATGGTTATACCGGAACTGATGAAAACGTTATAACTTTGGCAGAAAACGCAATAATGTGTGTTAAGGGTAGAGTTTGCAACAGTATGCTTGCAATCATGAAAAATTCGTTAAACAATAAGACTGATTTCTACACACAAATTCCAAAAGAGTTTGGCGACGCCGTTGACCAAACGTATGCGATGTTAGAGTGCTCAAAAGTTAAATATGTTACTGATAGAACTTGTGTAAACACAATTTATACAATGGAAAGTTTAAAAGATATTTTAGAATTGTTTAACAATGCACTTTTAACAAAGCAAGAAGTAAAAGATATTAACAATCGTGAATCATATTCAATTTATACTCCACACAATTCGTGGGTTCACACCGATAAATTTGGTTTTAAATATACAAACAAATTATTAAGCACTGGGTTTGGTGAAAGGTTAAAGGAAAAACAAAAAATAACAACTCAAACTTTGCCTAACAAAATTAAAGAACAAAAAGACCAAATTTTTGAAACATTAAAAAATAGTTACGTTGAATCCACATATTTTGCTGAAAAACTTTATGAAAAATTTAACTATCCACAATATTATAAAAAGATTGATATAAACGTGGAAAAGGTGGCAGAACAATCAACTTCGGATAATAAGAACGCCGAAAAAGTAAATGTAAGCAAACAAACAACGAAAAAGGCAAAAGTTAAACGTGAAATTGATTTTGGTAAGTTGTTTGGTGAACTGTGGTATGGAATAAGTTTGCCATTTAAACTGCTAGGCAAATTGTTTGCAAAAATTGGTGTTGGTATTTGGAAGGGTTTTTGTTGGTTAAGCAAAATTATTGCATATCCGTTTGTGTTGCTATTTAAATTAATTGCACACAATCCAGTTGTTGGAATTGTGCTTGGATTGGTTGTTGTTGTAACACCAATAACATTGTATTTTGTGTTCAAAAAACCATGTTGTTACGATTATGGAAAAGTGGTGGCAGAATCAACTTGCACAACCCATGGCAAAGCAGAATATAAGTGCTGGGTTCACAACAAAACAAAAACTGTGGAATTACCACTAAAACACAATGTTTCAAACAATGTTTGTGTGGGCTGTGGTGAAAGTTTTGAAACAAGTGTTAGTTTTTACACACACGAAAATGTTTTGTATGTTGACGCAAAATTTGTTAACGGAAAATATGAGTGGTACGATGACGTTGTTGTGTGTCCAACACAAGAAGATGGTGAAGTGAATTCTGTTAACCTAGATGGTGTTAAAGCAAAAAATGTTGAACTATATTTGCCAAACACTGCCACTAAGTTTAGTGCACCAAGGGGGGAGTTTAAAAACTTAACTATTTATGTTGGAAACAATGGCACAGTTGTTGATTTGCAGGAATGTGAAGTTAAAAATTTAAATATTGTTGGAAATGTTAAAGAAATTGCAAATGCTAATAGTGTTAAAAAGATTGTGTCTTACGGTCATGTTACAACCTTGATTGTTGAAGATTATTCTAAACTTGATAGGTTTGTTGCAACTAGTGGTGTGTCGGCAATTAACACAAACAATTTTGGTAAAACAATGTTTTTATCAAGCGAAATGGCAATAACATATAGCATTGAAGAAAACGAAGATTTGCAAAACATTTATGTTGATGAAAACCATATAAGTTTGAAAAGTGTTGATGGTGTGGTTTACACCAAAGATTTAAGCAAACTTGTTTGCTATCCAAAAAATAAACGTGAAAAAACTTTGGTGTTGCCAGCAGAATTAAAAACCGACGAAAACTTGGTTATTCAACTTAAAAATGTAAGTAGGTTAAGAACAATAAAATATCCTGACGGGTTAGATTGTGTTCACTTAAACTTTGATGAAAGCACAAAAATTAAAAATGTTAAAATTGGCACAGGTGTGAAGGAATTGTATGTGGCACTTGTTGGCGATTTGGAAAAGGTAACATTTGCCGAAAGTGATTTAACATTTGAAGGTTACAGACGTAAAAATGGTTCGTTCACCGAAAAACTATCTGACAATTTTGTAACAAAAAGTGCAGAAGAAAATGCTGAGTACTTAAAAAGTTTGGGTTTCACATGTAAGTTTAATAAAATATAAAAAATAAAAGTGTGATTTGGTTTAAAACCAAATTGCGCTTTTTTATTAACTATGTTTATAATATGTTTTAAAAAAGGTAAATTGTTATGTTATACTTTTTGTGTAAGAAGAAAATTCTAAATTTTTTTAGGGTAAAAACAAATGATAAAAGCAATTAAAAGTTTTTTTAATAATCATAAAACCTTGGCAGAAATATTCAGGTTTTTGCTGGTTGGTGGCACTGCAACAGTTATCGACTTTTTTTGCATGAGCTTGTTTATTTTTTTGTTTAATGCACCGGCATATAACAACAATTTAATAAATGTGTTTTTATCTCGTGGCGAAGCCAGTGTTTGGAGTGTGGTTGTTGGCACAGGTGTTGGGTTTATTATCAGCTTGGTTTTCAACTATTTGGCAAGTGTGTTTTTTGTGTTTCAAAACAACACTTTTGCAAAAACAAAACTTGGAGCATTGTTTTTTGCAGTGCTGGCAGGTGTAGGGCTTGGCATACACACCTTGTTTATGTATGTGGGTTACGACCTATTGCACATTAACGAATGGGTTGTAAAAATTGTGTTAACAATTGTTGTTATGGCTTTTAACTACCTAACACGTAAATTTTTAATTTTTAAAAAAGACAATATGGTTGCAGAAGAAAACGAAGAACAACCAAACTCACAAAACAATTAGAAGTGGATTTTGGTAAGTTAAAATACATCAAATCTTTTAGGAGAAAGATATGGAAAAGAAAGTTAAAGTTAGTGTTGTGATTGCTGCTTATAACGAAGAAGAAAGCGTTAAAATGTGTTACGAACAAGTTAACCAAGAATGTTTAACATTAAATAAGGACTACGAAATTATTTTTGTTAACGATGGTTCAAAAGATAAAACATTGGAAATTTTAGAAGAAATTGCAAACCAAAACAAAAAAGTTAAGGTTATAAATTTTTCACGCAATTTTGGTCAACGTCCAGCACTGCTTGCAGGTTTTGAAAAATCAACAGGTGATGTTGTAATAAATCTTGATGCTGATTTACAGGATCCAGTTTTTTTGATTTCCGAATTTGTTAAGAAATGGGAAGAAGGGTTTGATGTGGTGTTGGCAAAACGTAAAAAACGTAAGGGTGAAAGTTTGTTTAAAAAATTTACAAGCAAACTTTACTATAAACTTTACAAAAAAATAACAAACTCAAACACTCCACTTGATTGTGGAATTTCAAGGCTGTTATCACGTAAGGTTGTTAACCATATTGTTTCAATGACAGAACACAACATATATCTTGCCGGCATGACAGAGTTTGTAGGGTTTAAGCAAACCGTTGTTGAGTACGACCGTGACGAACGTAAATTTGGTAAAACAAAATACAACCTAAAAAGTTTAATGAACTTGGCTGTTAATAACATTTTGCCTTATACATCTGCACCCGTAAATTTTGTTTTGGGGCTGGGTGTGTTTCTAGGTTTTGCAGGGTTTATAATGGTTGTAACATTTTTGGTTTTAGCATTATGTGGAATTTCTTTTTCAGGCTTGTGGTGGTTGGGTTCAGCACTAACATTGCTAACGGGTGTTGTAACTACTAGTGTTGGAATTGTTGGAATGTATGTTGTAAGAGTGTACATTGAATCACTTAACCGACCAAAATATATTATTGCTCAAACATATAATTTAGGAGAAGTTGATGAACAAAATTAAAAATCATTTTTCAACCAAACGTAATTATTATGTTTGTGCTGGAATTATAACAGTTTTGTTTTTAATAATTTTTGCATGTTTTGGAGCGTTTCCTTTTGGAACAAAAACCGTTGCAAGTTTTGATATGTTACATCAAATAATGCCATTTCTTGATTTGGTTTTTGATGCTTTTAATGGTAACGGAACTCTCACTTTTTCAAACATGTTGGGTGGTGGCGCAAACATTTTTGGATTTTTATGTTACTGCATTTTTAGTCCTTTTTACTTAATAGTATTACTTTTTGGCAAAAACCACACATTATATGTTATAAACTTTGTTTTTATAATTCAGTTTGTTACAACAGCGTTAACTTTTTTGTGGTTTGTTAGAAAATATTTTAACTTAAATTCAACCACACAAATTGTGCTTGGTGTTGCATATGGGCTTAACATGTATGCATTGTTTAATCATACTTGGTTTACATGGTTGTTTTTAAGTATGCTTATGCCAATTTTTGCACACAATTTTTTAAACCTTGTTAAGCATGGAAAAATAACAGGGCTTACCATAACAATAATATTAATGATTTTTAACTGTTATGGTGTTGGAATGTGTGGGCAGTTTATAACATTTATTTTGTGTTCAGTTTTTGTGTTTACAGTTGTTCCAAAACATAAACAAAAAATTTGTATGGCAAAACTTCTTTTAAGTTTTGGATTGGCGTTGGCGTTAAGTTTGTTTATGCTTGGGCCTAATGCTTTGCAACTAACAGAAAGTTCACGTGTTGGAAGTTTTACAGATGGCTTTGTTAATGGTGACTTGTTTAACAATCTTGTAACGGGAGTTGGCTATTTAGTTTTAGACACAGTGTTACTTTGTTTGTGTTTATTCTTTGTTTTAAAGTATGGCAAAAAAAGTAGGTTCTCACAATTTTTGTTGGCATCACTTGCACTTTGTGTTGTTCCTTTTTTGATTGATGGAGTAACACTTGTGTTAACATTGGGTAGTTATTATGGATATAACACTAGGTTAAGTTATGTGTTAACATTTGTAATGTTTTTGGTTGCAATTTCAACTATTAAAAATTTAAGCAAAACTCAACAACCACAAAATAGTAAAATTGAAAAGTTTACTCAACGAACAATTTGTGTTTGGGTGGGTGTTGGAATTACTTTTTCGTTGGGTATTTCAATTTTGTTTTTTAAAGCACTAAGCAAGGTTTTGTCAACAGGTAGTGTTCCAAACGAAAGTATAATTTTGATTGTTGTTATGATTGCAATGTTTGTGCTTGCTTTAACACTTGGGTTTGTGAACTTTAACAAAAACAAAATTTCAAAAAAATTCTTTATGTCAATTTTATTGGTTGTTTTTGGTTTTCAATATTTATTAAATCCTGTGTTGTTTATGGGGGAAGGTTTGTTGAGCACCAACAAAGTAAATTATTTAAGCGAACAAAACACAACCCTTAACTTAACCAATAAACGTTTAAAAGATTACGACGATAAACTTGGTTCAAATCTACACATTTTAACCGGATTTTCAAGTTATTCTTGTTTTGCTTCGCAGGTTAACGAAAAGGTTGTTGAACTTGCAACAATTTTAGGTTATAAAAATGGTAGCAATTTTTTTGCTAGTGCAGGTGGAACAGTGCTGTCTGATGCTTTTTTAGGGTATGAATATTTTACAAGTGAAGTTGAATTAGATCTTCCACATTTAACTCTTGTTTCAAAAGAAGAAACTGAAAAAGACGTTGTAACCTATCTCTACAAAAATAATCTTGCACTAAACAATGCTGTTATTGTGGATAGTTCAAAACAATTCCCTAATTCAACCAACATTATGGAAAACACCCAACAATTGTTTGAATATTTGGGTGGAAGTGGAACTATTCTAACAAAAAGCACATTGGAAGAACTTATAACTTTAAATAAAGTTGTGTTTGAAGATTGTGAACTTGATTATAATTCAAAAACAATAAGTCACAAACAAACAGACACTTTTGGAGTTCTTACAATTAATGTAGAACCTACAACTTTCAACAAAGTTGTTTACATTAGTTTTGCTGATAACAAACTTGAAAATAACGAAAATAAACAATTTTCGTTTAACTTTGGAAAACACGTTGAAAATCCTGCCGTAATAATTCCTAACATGTTTTACGATATGGGCTATGTTGGTGCTGGCGAAAGTTTAAGTTTAGATGTTTGTTTTAAAGATGATATTGACTTTAATGAAATCACAGTTTACCAATTGGATTATAATTTGGTTGTGGAATTGTTAGAAACTTTAAAACAACAAACTGTTAATTTTGAACTTACAAAATCAGGCTTTAAAGTTAATGTTAATGGTGGAAGTAATCAAAAATTGATTGTTACAAACACAAACATTAATGGAAATGTTGTAACCAATAATGGCTACAATGTTCAAGTTTTAAATAATCCGTTAATTGAAGTGGGTTTAGTAAGTGGAATAAATAACATTGAAAGCACTTTTAAATTTCCTTACACAAAAACAACTGTTGTTGCATTAATTGTTGGAATAATTTGTTTGTTGGTTGTAATAATTATAAATAAGTGTTTGTTAAGTTATGAGTTAACACAAAAAGTTTTATATTATGCTGGGCTTGGAGTGTTTGTGCTATTTTTAGCAGTGGTGTACTTTGCGCCAAGTTTGATTTTTGTTGTTAGATTATGTTTATTTAAATTTTAAAAAGGAGAAAACTAATGGATGCATTGCAACAGTTTTTTGTTGATGTTTTTGGAAATAATGTTTGGCTTGCAGTAATATTGTTTGCAGTGTTACCGTTAACCGAAGCCAGACTTGCAATTCCGTTTGGGCTTAGTACTGCCTTGTGGGGCAACAATGTTTTAAATCCAGTGCTCGCTTGCTTGTGTGGAGTGGTTGGAAGTTTTATTCCTTGTGTTTTTATAATATTGTTTTTAAAACCAATTTTAAAATGGTTGAAACAAACCAAGTGGTTTAAAAATTTGGCCTTAAAACTTGAAAACGTGGCAAACAAAAAATCTGAAAAAATAAAACAAGAACAAAACGACATAAAAAAATATTTACTTTTAGGATTGTTTGTTGCAATACCATTACCACTAACAGGTGTGTGGACAGGCTCATTGATTGCTTCGGTGTTAAATTTATCCACATGGAAAAGTGCTTTAACAATTTTTTTGGGCAATGTGATTGCAGGAACGATAATAACAATAATTTCGGTGTTGTTTGGTGGAGCAATCGAAGTTTTAATGTTAATAATTTTAGCAATTGTTGTTGTGTATTTGTTAACAATGCTTATTTTAGGTTTGATTAACAAAACAAACAAAATTGAAACAGAATAAAAAAAGATATGCTTAATTGCATATCTTTTTTACTTTTTGTTAATATCATTTACTTTTAGTTCTTCATCATCTAGCATTTCAAAAATGTTTTTAAAGGTTTCGTCATACCTAACAGCCATAAGTTTGTAACTTAAATAACTGCCAATTGGTGCTTTTAATTGGTCAAGGTATGAATTAAACAACACAAATGTTGACATTATTATTGCACCAGTGCCTAGCATGTTGAACACCAAACAAAAACATATTGCAACACCAACATACCAAATTAAGTAAAAGATGTAAGGATACATGTTTGCCCAGTTGCAGTAACTAAGCCAAGTTTTGTCAAACGTGTAAACTTTTTGCATGTAGGTTTCCATGTTGAAAGTTTCGTCTTCTTCAAAATTTGGATTTTTCATTTCTTCTAGCAAATCCAAAGTATATTCAAAACGGTCAGCATCGGCAATTCTTGATTTTTTCATGCTTCTACGGCAAAAAATATCTGCAATAAAAATAAACACAAAACTAACAATTGTCGATGCCAGCATTATTAATGAAAGGTAACCACCATAAACCACAAAAAATGGGAAGTAGAAAAGCAGTTTTAAAATGCAATCAAACAATAAGTACATGTAAGATATGTAATAAGCGTTCATATCTTCAATAAAGGTGGTGCTTGTAACTAAAACTGTTCCTTTTAGGTCTTTGTTTTTCTTGCTAAAAATGTTGCGTCTAACAATATCTTTTCTGATATTAGAAGAAATTGGAACGCCATAATGTGTGAATATTCTTGAAGTGAAATAAGAAGTTAGTGCAGACACCAAATTTAAAACCAAAATTATAATGGTTAACCAAACAAACAGCGAAATATTTTTGTTTGGAATAATGTCTTGTTGCAGTGCTTTGTTGCAAAGTGGTGTTGCAAGTCCAACCATCAAACCAAGCACACACATTATAAGAGCATAGATTGTTGCCTTTTTGCAACGGAAGAAATATTTAATTGTTCTAAACAGGTTTTTGTTAGGCTTCATTTAAACAATCCTCCATCAAGTTTTTAACTTTTTCAATTCTAGGTTGAGCTGAACGAATTGAAATGCAGTTGTTAATTAACGAAATAAGTTGAGCATAAATGGTGTTAATAAATGTTGTAAAAATTAAGTACTCACCAATTAACACTTTTCCTTGAATTGCTAACACACCAGCAACTGTGCAGGAAATAATGTAAATCATAATTTTTATTATGTTCAAAATTGTTGAATATCTGTTTCCAAGGGTGCTGTGAATTTTTCTTTGGACGGTGTGTTTTTCGTTAATTATTTCAAAGGTTTCGTAACTTTCCACACTTTCCGAAGCAGTAACTTGTGCAATGGTTTCTTTTAATTCGCCGTCAATTTTTCTGTAAACTTGATTTTCTTTGTAAGTTGCACTGTGATATTTAAAAGTGAAATATAATAACAATGGTGTTAGTGCAATTGGAGCAATTAACAAGTAAGGACTAATGCTGTTCAACATAAAAATTGTGTAACCAATACTTAAAACACTGCTAATGATAGCTGAATAATACGATATAAAGGTATTGGAAACTTCGTAAATGTCTTCGTTTAAAATAACCATCATGTCGCCACTTGAAATTGGTAGAACTTTGCCTTTGCTTTTTTTAAAGATCTCAATACGATATTTGTTTGCAATATGGTTTTGTGCACGTTTTTGAACATAGCATGAAAATAAAATTGAAAGGTAGGAAATCAAGGCACATAGAACCATACCCACACACAAGGTTATAATTAATTTCATGCTTCCATAGTTACCAAATTTTCCAGTAAACAAAAATGCTAGTTCACCTGAATATGGTGTGCCAGTGTAGTTAAGACCATAGTCAATAACAAAGCCAATAAATTTGTAAATGTAGTTTCCCAAAATAGCATTAATTGAACCTAAAATAATAACAAGCGCCATAATCCATGTTTGGTTTTTGCAACGTGAAATAATATATTTTGTCATAAGTACACCCCAATTTACAGCCATTATAACACAACAATTTTGTTTTGAAAATTTAAAACATTAACTTATAAATAAAAATAAAAAAGATATGCTTAGTCCATATCTTTTTTGTTTAATTTTTTAATAACATCAATAACTTGTGTTAAATCATTTAGTTTTTTGTAAGCCATTTTTTCAACTTCTGGGCTTGGTTGTTTTATATCGGGAATCATAATAACCTTTAAACCTGCTTCGTGTGCCGACATAACGCCAACTTCCGAATCTTCTAAAACCAAAACATTTTCGTTAGGGAAATTTGTTAAGGCCTTTGCCACCTTATACATTTGTGGGTGTGGTTTTGGTTCGGTTACCATGTTTCCAGCAACAACGTGTTTAAACAATTTTAAATTTACTTTTGCTGCTTTAAAACAATATTTAATTTGTTTTGTTGTGGAACTTGAAGCCAAAACCAAATCAATGTTGTTATTAGTTAAGTAGTCAAGTAGTTCGTTTAATCCTGGCTTAATGCGTAAGCCGTTTTGTTTAACATCTTTGTTTTGGGCTTTGTCAGTAAGTTTTCTAAAACGTTTTAGGTTAAAGTTTTCACCCATAACTTCCATAATTTTAGCATCGGTTTTGTCGTCTCTAAAACCAGCGCATTCATAAATAACCGACATTGGAACACCGGTGTTGTGTGTTTTGTTTACTGTTTCAACACTATCAAACCAAAGTTTCTCAGTGTCGAACATTAAGCCGTCCATATCAAAAATAACTGCTTTAATTTGTTTCAAAATTTTCTCCTTAGTGGGTAAATAAATTTAAAATAAAAACTTAAAGGATAACACCATACACAACATATAACATGTAACCTAAAAGAGCAAAAATACCAATAGTGTAAATTGCTTTAAATGTTTTAATTACAGGGAAATAAACTTTCTTTTTTGGTTGCTCGTCTTGTTTTTCTTCTTCTGTTTCGTTGTTAGTCTTTTCTTTTTTTTCAAGTTTTAGTTTTTCAAGTTCAACGTCTTCAAAAAGTTTCAACTTTTTAGAAAGTCTTTTTTCAACAAGTTTGATTATTGCAAACACTATAATTGCCAAAATGTAAAGCCAATAATAATTACTGTTTATTAGCAATTGAACAATAATGCCAGCCAAGTCTAATTGGGCACTACCAGAATATACGCCTTTTATTTGTGTCGCAAAAAACATAAGCCATGCAAGCGACCATAAAGCGTTAAAAATATTAAATATTTCACAGAAAATATAAGTCTTTTTAATTCTTGGGTCAGAGTGTATAACATCTAATTTTTGTTGTTTTTGTTTGTACTCTGCAACAGTTTCTTTGTAAGATTTTGCCATAAAAATTTTTCCTTTGTTTTTTTGTATGATTATTGTAACACAATAAAAACTAAATTGTAATTTATTTTAACAATATAAATTGATTTGTGATTATATTAAATATTATTTAATAAAAAATCACTTTTCACAATATATTGTTTGTAAATATTTTTTATTTTTTAATTAAATATCCCAACTTGTCTAGCACTTGTACTGAGTCTTCAATGTAATCAAGGTTGCATTCAATGTTCCATATTGCATTTGGGCAATATTCTTCTAAAAGTTTAAATGTTTTATCAATATCAATGGTTCCATCTGCCAACCCCAAATGTTCGTCGTTTAAATATGATGGTCTGCCAGACACTTTTCCATGATTGTTATGCAAATGTAAATATCCTATTCTGTTTCCAAGTGTTTTAATCCAATCTTCAACAGCCATGTTTGAATTTGCGTTAGCATGGCCAATATCTAAACAAACTTTTAGTCTGCTATCGTTAACCGAATCAATTGCCATTTTCAAAACTTCGCTGTCTTCTTCACATTGATTTTCAATCATCATGGTTATTGAGTTGTCTTTATCTTTAAAAAACTCTTGCCAAAAAGCAGTAGCATTTTTTACCCAACCAGGGTAGTAACTTGTGTTTGGAACAAACCCATTGTGCACAACAATTTCGGTGCATCCCAATTCTTTTGCAACGTTGTAAGCGTAGTTGTAGGCTTTCATGGTTGCTGTTTTTACATCTGGATTTTTTGAACCTAAATTCAAATCCCAAAATGGTGCGTGTAATGATTTTCCACCTTTAAAACCTTGTAAATCTTTTTTGTATTGTAAAAGAATTTTGTCTGATTCTTCTGTGCCAATCAAATTAGGATTGTAAAATCCTTGAACTTCTAATCCTAAATCATGCTTTAAACAAAGATCATAAACCCTGTTTATTTCAGCGTTGTCGCACAATCTTATTTCTTTCATAAAATTTTTCCTTTTAATAAAAATTATTTGTGTGTTTAATTATTGAAACCCAATCTGTTAAAACTTTGGGAGTTTTACAGTTCTTTTGCGTTCTTTACAAATTTTAAAACTTTTTCGGCATTTTTCTTTCCATCAACTTTGCAACCACTGTTTACATCTACGCCATAAGGGTTTGTTTGATTAATTGCGATTTTTACATTGTCGGGATTAAGTCCGCCAGCCAAAAATGTTGGTTTGTTTAATTTTGTAATAAGTTCTCTACTTTTATTCCAATCATGCGTAAGTCCTGTTCCGCCTACTTGACTAGTTTTTAAGTTAAAACTATCTAATAAATAGAAATCGGCATATTTAATTTTTGAAATGTTTGTAGCAATTTGTCCGTCAGTAGAAATGTGAATCAATCTAACTAATTTAATATTTGGTAACGCATTGATAATCTTTTCGACTTCTCTTTCTTCAATATTAGAATGTAATTGAATTATATTGTTTCCTATAAACTTTGTTAGCTCAATTATCTCATCGGCATTTGTTAAATGTGTCACCAAAGAAACATCACACCTTTTATTAACATAATCACATATTTCTTTTGCTGTTTCTTTATTTACAAAATCTGTACTTGAGTGTTCTTGTCCAACAAGAATTCCTATAACGTCCGCACCAGCATTTAAGCACATTTGAGCTTCTTCAATTGTTTTATTTGCACATATTTTAACTATCATTTTTACTCCCTTTTATAATTAAACTTTTAGTTTTTATTTGGTGCATGTGGAGGGATTCCAACCCCCAAACCGTCGGTTCCGAAGACCGATGCTCTATGCAGTTGAGCTACACATGCATATAGTTCATTTAGCACCAATTTTTACCAAAACAAAGCGGGTGCCTTTTGGGTGCCAAATGCTGTGTAAAACAGAGGTTTTAAGTGTAATTATTAAAAATATAGCATAGTTTACAAATTAAAACCAAATTGTTTGGTGGGGGTAGTTAATTATTTGTTTGTGGTATAAAAGGAATTTGTGATAAAATTAAATAATGTATGAGAGGTTTATATGGACAAATTAGTGTTGAAATATAATTTAGATGAGTATGTTTTTGATAATTTTAATTTAACAATGTATCAATTAATGCCCGTAAAAAAGTTAGAGGCGCTTGTTGAAGGCGGGGATTATCATGCTTGTTTTGGTCTGTTTTTTAAATATGATAGTGGAGATGGTGTGCTTACAAACAAAGAAAAAGCCATAAAATTTCTAAAAGATGGTTATAGCAAGGGAAGTCTTGTTTGTGGGGTAAAATGGATATTTGCAAAATATCTTTATCGCGGAAATGTTGATTTAGACAAAGCAGTAAAAGAAACTCAAAAACTGCTAGATAAAAAATGTGGCGAAGCACTTGCTTTGTATGCTACTTTTCTACATTTTGGTATAGGGCTAGATTCAGATAAAGATGGCGCAAAAAAAATATTTGAGTTTTGTTTAGAGAAAGGCTCCACCTTAGTGCCAATTCACTATATGTTTACTTATGCAAAGTCTAACAAGTTAAGAGAGTTTTGTGGCGAGGGGTACACCTTTGACGCAGAAGAAGAAAAAACTGTTTTTGATATTGCTTTAAAATATTTTGATGTTAAAGAATATGGATTTCAAACAAAACGAAATTTGGCAGTTTGTTATTATAGGGGTGATGGCGCAAAAAAAGATATTAAAAAAGCAACTGAAATTATGGAAAAAATAACTTCTGAATTGCCAAATAATTCTGAAATGTATTATTTTTTATATAAATGTTATCGTGATAGTGGCGTTTACACAAAAGTGGCTTATGATGCTACATACAAAGCACTTGCTTATGCTAGCGATCCTAAAAGAAAAGAAGAATTGTATGGTCATCTTGCTTTTATGCAAATATTTGGTCAGGGTGTAGAAACAGATCCTTTGATGGTGAAGTATTATGTTGACGAAGCAGTTAAAGCTGGTGGTGAAAATTCCATGGCAAAATGTTTTTATGGAAAAATGTATGAACTAGGTATTTTTTATAAAAAAGATATTAAAAAGGCAAAAAGTATATATGAAAGCTACCTTAATAAAGGTTGCTTAAATGCATATTTTTGGTTGTTTGATATGTGTTTTGATGAGGGTAATTATAAAAAAGCAGAAGAACTTTGTTTAGAACTTTTAGGCAAATATAATTTACACGAAACAATACTTCTTTCAGCTCAAAAATTGTTAGAAAAAATTATTAAACATAAATGTCATAATTGTAAATACATATTTACACCTGTTGAAAAGAAAGGTTTGTTTGGAAAGAAAAAAATTTGCCCACACTGTGGCACAAGGTGGAAAAATTTATATGAAAATTCTTTTAGTAAAATAAATGATTTTAATGAAATTTACAAAAAGTATTTAGAAATTATTAAAGTGGAAAACTAAAAAAAACACACACTAAATATTGTGTGTTTTTTAGTTGTTTGAAATCTCATCTAAAACAGTAATTATGTTTTCCAAACTTTGCAAGTTTTCAAAATTGGTTTCAATTGCCCAGTTATTAAATTCTACATTGTGTTTTTTGCAAATGGTTTTATAGTGATCTTCGGAATAATCAAAATATTCACAAGTCTTTTTTAAATCGGTTAGTTTTGCTGAGCCGTCTTTATTTTTCCTTAACACAACAAAATAGCAGTTTGACCAATTTAGCATTTTGTTAATTTTTATTGTTTCAATATCGTTTGCAAATTGATTAGTTTTGTAATGCAATTTAATTAAAGTTTTTGCTTCTTCAAATTTCATAAGTTTAACTCCATATTTGTTATTATATTTTATCACAACAAAAAAGAACACACAATTATTTGTGTGTTCTTGTGGTTTGTTAATCTTCTTGTTCTTCAAGTTCGGCATATTTAGCACTAAGTTCGTCTAACACCTTAACAAAGTTGTCAACATCTTCAATGCTTTCAAATTTCTTTTCGATATAGCCCTTGTCGTATCCTATATTATATTTTTTGCAAACTTCTGCTATATATCCCTTCGGTAATAATCTTCCTAATATGTGTGAAGTTTCTGCGTAATCTGTTAAAATTGCATGTCCCTTCCACTCAGGAATAGAGTCTCCCGTGTAGTCCATTAAAATTATGTAGTATCTATTACTAAAATCCAAGTCTTTATTAATAACTATACCTTCAACATCTAATCTTTTTTGTTTTGTGGTATATTTTTGTTTGATAACTCGTTTTGCTTCTTCAAATTTCATTATTTATCACCTTGACCCTTTCCATTATTTTTTCCAACACAACTATCGAATTCAAACAGCATTCTTCCATATTCATAACTATAATATTCGCTATTGTTATACTTAACGTCCATTTTTGCAGAGTCAGTTACAGATTTTACAATAGTTTTAAAGAATTTTTTGTCTTTAGAATCTCTCATTTGTACAAGCTCTTTAGATATTGCTTTTGCAGGTGTGTAGTCAAGTTTGTTACTTGCAACTACAATGTTTTGCTCGGTATTTTTATGAAAATGTGGTGTATCAATTATTTGAGCATCTTCGTCATTTTCTACAACTTTTCCATTTACTATAAAGTTTTTG
>JAZRJQ010000056.1:0-3873 GCA_045645925.1 Clostridia bacterium
CAATGACATGTCCGTTCCAATACCAAGCATATTTAAACGAAGCACGTTCTTACAAAGATTTACCTTTACGTTATAACGAAACTTCAACATTGTTTAGAAACGAAGCAAGTGGTGAAATGCACGGACTTATTCGTGTAAGACAATTCACAATTTCAGAAGGTCACTTAATGTGTACACCAGAACAACTTGAAGACGAATTTAAAGGCTGTTTGGAACTTGCAATTTATATGTTAAAAACTCTTGGATTGTATGAAGATGCTTCATATCGTTTCAGCCAATGGGATCCTAACAACCGTGAAAAATATATTGGAACTCAAGAACAATGGGACGAAGCACAAGGAATTATGGAAAAAATTCTTAACAACCTAGAAGTTCCTTACGAAATTGGTGTAGGCGAAGCTGCATTCTATGGTCCAAAACTAGATATTCAAATTAAAAATGTTTGGGGTAAAGAAGACACCTTAATCACAATTCAAATCGACCAACTTCTTGCAGAAAAATTTGGTATGGAATATGTTGATAGTGATGGAAAGAAGAAAAATCCATACATCATCCACCGTACAAGTATTGGTTGCTACGAAAGAACACTAGCATATTTAATTGAAAAATATGCAGGAGCATTCCCAGCATGGTTAGCACCAACTCAAGTTAAAATTTTAAACATTGCCGATGCTCATTTAGAATATGCAAACAATGTTAAAGCTGAACTTGAAAAATTCGGTCTACGTGTTGAACTTGACGACCGTAACGAAAAAATTGGTAAGAAAATTAGGGAAGCACAACTTTCAAAAACACCATACATGCTTGTAATTGGTGATAAAGAAGTTGAAGAAGGCAAAGTAGCTGTTCGTCATCGTAAAGAAGGCGATAAAGGCGCAATGCTTGTTCAAGACTTTATCAATTTAATTGTTGCAGAAGTAGCTTCAAAAGAAATTAAATAAACAAAAAATAAAAGTGGGCAAATTGCTCACTTTTTTTGTTTAAAATCATTGACAAACGTTTTTTAGTAATATATAATTGCTACGTAAAAAGTAGAGGTACAAACTTCTCACCAGCAAATGAAAGATTTTCGCTTGGTAATAAAATTTAAATTTAATCAATTATGACTATAATTTATTTTTTATGTGAGAAGTGGGTGCAGTTTTACCCACTTTTTAATTTTTATTAGGAGGATACAGCCATTAAAGAGTTATTAATTAATGAGCAAATTAAAGCCACAGAAGTTAGACTTAACGGAGAAATGGGTGTAACATACGGAATTGTTTCACTTGATGAAGCAAAACGTATTGCAGATGAACAAGGTCTTGACCTAGTTTTAATTTCACCTATGGCAACCCCACCAGTATGCAAAGTTATGGATTATAGCAAATACCGTTTTGACATGACAAAACGCGAAAAAGAAGCTAAAAAGAAACAAAAAGTTGCAGAAGTTAAGGGTATGCAATTAAGCATGAACATTGCTGATAACGATTTAAACTTTAAAGCTAAAAATGTTAAAAAATTCTTAGCAAGCGGCGATAAAGTTAAAGTTGTTTTGCGTATGTTTGGCCGTCAACTTCAAAATCCACAAATGGGTATGCCTATTATGGAAAAATTTGCAGCATTGGTAGCCGAAGAAGGTGAAGTTACATCACCAGCACAAATTAACGGACGCCAAATTATTATGGTAATATCACCAAAAAGTGCAAAATAATTAATTTTGCAACAGCACAATATATGTGCAAAAATTAAAACATAAAAATTTATACAATATTAAGGAGAGATTAATCATGCCTAAACAAAAAACAAGAAGTACAGCTAAAAAACGTTTTTCAATTAAACCAGGTGGAAAAATTAAACGTTCACAACAAAATCGTAGACACATTCTAACAAAAAAAGCACCTGCACGCAAAATGGCTCTACGTCAACCTGCATATGTTTCAAAAGCAGACGAAAAGAACATCAGAATGATGATTAACAACTAATTTAGGACTAAAATAAGGAGAATTTACAATGAGAATTAAAAGAGCAGTTAACGCTAACAAAAATCGTAAAAAAGTTTTAAAAGCAGCTAAAGGTTACAGAGGAGCTGCTAGCAAATTATATCGTGTAGCTAACCAAGCTGTTATGAAAGCTGGTCAATATGCTTACGTTGGTCGTCGTCTTAAAAAACGTGATTTCCGTAGCTTATGGATTGCAAGAATCAACGCTGGTTGCCGTATTAACGACCTATCTTACAGCAAATTTATGCATGGTCTAAAACTTGCTAACATTGAATTAAACCGTAAAGTTTTAGCTGACATCGCACTTAACGATGCACCTGCATTCAAAGCACTTTGCGAAACAGCAAAAAGCAAATTAGCATAATAAAATAAATTTTTAAATTAAAACCTATATAATATTTTTATGTAGGTTTTAATTTCGTTATAAAGATATGATTAAAGAAATTACTTCATTAACCAATCCAACTGTAAAGTTTACAGCTTCTTTAAAAGACAAAAAAGAAATTATTTCAAACAATGTTTGTTTGGTGGAAGGCGAAAAAATTGTGTGTGACTTAATTGAAAGTGGAGCAACACTTTCAAGATTATTTATTGAAGAAAAGAAAATTGAAAAATTTTCTGATTTAATTCAAAAATACGAAAGTAAAACATACAAAATAACCGAACAAGTTGCAAAAAAATTGTCAGAAACAGTAACAAATCCTGGTGTTTTTGCAATTTTTGAACTGCCTAAAAAAACTGAATTTGAATTTAACGACAAATTTTTGGTTATAGACAATTTGCAAGACCCATCAAATTTGGGTGCAATTATTAGAAGCGCACTTGCATTTGGTTTTAAAAACATTGTTTCCATAAACTCAGTTTTTCCGTATTTACCAAAAGTAATTAGGTCAAGCATGGGTTATGTTTTTAATGTTAATTTTTATAATTTAACATTAGAACAACTAACCGAAGCAAAAAACAAATTTGATTTCAAATTAGTTTCAGCAAACCTAAACGGAAACAACCTAAACGAAACACAAATTAATGGTGTTTATGGCTTAATTATTGGAAACGAAGGCAATGGGGTTAGTAAAGGTTTACAAAATTTAAGTGATGTAACCGTCACAATTCCAATGCAAAACAACGTAGAAAGTTTAAATGCTTCTGTTTCAGCAAGCATTATAATGTATAATTTAACAAAATAAAGGAGAAGTTTATGTCAGGACATAATAAGTTTAGCAAAATTAAAAACATTAAAGCTAAAAACGACGCTATAACTGGCAAGATTTTCACAAAAATTGGTCGTGAAATTCAAGTTGCAGTTAAAGAAGGTGGCCCAGACCCAAACTCTAACGCAAAATTAAAAAACTTAATTGCTAAAGCTAGAGCTAACAATATGCCAAACGACAACATCACACGTTCAATCAAACGTGCAAGTGGCGAACTTGGTTCTGTTAACTATGAAGCTATAACTTATGAAGGTTATGGTCCTGCTGGCTCTGCATTAATAGTTGAAGCATTAACCGACAACAAAAATCGTACAGCAAGCGATGTTAGACACTTGTTTGATAAATTTGGTGGAAGTTTAGGTGCTACAAATTGTGTATCATATTTGTTTTCACGTAAGGGAATTATAATTGTTCCACGTGGCGCTGGTTTAAGCGATGACGATCTTATGATGCAAGCTTTGGAAGCTGGTGCAGATGATTGCGCTATGTACGACACATATGCCGAAGTTATTACAACTCCAGATACTTTTGAAGCAGTTAAAACATATTTTGAAGAAAACAACATCAGTTTTGATAGTGCAGAAGTTGAATTAGTTCCTGCTAATTACATAACATTGCCAGAAGACAAAATGTCAAGTTTTCTAAAACTTGTTGATGCTTTGGAAGATAACGACGACGTT
>JAZRJQ010000057.1:0-6210 GCA_045645925.1 Clostridia bacterium
GTTAAATTCATTTTCGTAAAAACTTCTGTTTATGTATGGCATAATAGGAGTTCTTTTACCAACAGTTGGTGGGTTTAAGCCATGCTCATCATTAGCACCTATTAAAAAATTACTAGCAACTGCCATTTTTCACCTCAAAAAAATATATGAAAATTTTTAGGTTTTTGTTAAACAAAAAATCCACCGAAGTGGATTATTTGTTTTAGTTTAATTTTTCATCTAAATAGGTTGTTTGGAAATCAGCCGAATGGAACAAAACTGCAATAGGAAAACGATTAAATGCATCGCTTAAATCAGAAGTTGCTTGAATTCTTGCATCAAAACCACCCATGTGCCAATTTATTGTTAAGGCTTCTTCCCTTGTTAAACGCAAAAATCCGTTGATTATATAAACTGATTTTTCACCATGACCATAAGGTAAATCTTCATTAAAAACATAGTATGGTTGTTTTACCCAAGTACCATTTTCATCTTTCACATTACGCATTTCTACTTGGTAAGAATTAACCTTGCAAACATCATGCAACAACCCAATTATTGCAATACTTTCATCACTAATAACATTTTGATAGTTTTCACCAAATTCTGCTTTAACCATGTTCAAAAAACGCTTGTAAACTTTTACGCAATGTTCACATACTCCACCTTCAAATGCTGAATGAAATTTTGTGCTTGCAGGTGCTGTAAAAAAATCGGTTTTGATAAGCCAATTAAGTAGTTCTTCACTGCCTTCACGCTTTATGTTGTTTTTGTAAATTTCAATAAATTCATCTTTAATTTCGCTCATATTACACCATACTTTCACCAATATAATTTTAAATAGTTTAACACATTTATGTTATTTAGAAAAACAAAATAAAACCTAAATATATAATATTAATATATTTAAATACAGTTTATTGTTTGACTTTATTTTTTTGTAACCCTAAAATAATGTTAGAAAATTTACAAGGTGTTGATGTTTTGGCAAAAACTATTTTAAGCAAATTAAAAGAAAGTGCAATTTCGGTTATTCCAATTGCAATTGTTGTATTAATTTTAGGATTTACAATTTCACCATTATCTGGTTACGACATTATTAAATTTATTATTTCAACCATACTATTAATTTTTGGTATGGCTTTGTTTGGTATTGGCGCTGATACTGCAATGTTCACAATTGGAACAAGTATTGGTGGTAATTTAAGCAAATCACGCCGTTTTATAATGCTTTTGGTTCTTGCACTATTGTTAGGTTTTATTATAACCCTTGCCGAACCAGACCTTTCAGTTTTGGCTGGACAAGTAATTTCAATTAACAAATGGTTGTTTATTGCAGTTGTTTCATTGGGTGTTGGTGTTTTTTTGGCAATGGCTGTTTTAAGAATTATATTCCAAGTTAAACTTCGCACATTGCTTATAATTTCCTATGCAATTGTGTTCTTATTAATGATTTTTACACCAAGTGGATATTTGCCTGTTTCAATTGATTCTGGTGCAGTTACAACTGGCCCTATTTCAGTTCCGTTTATTATGGCGTTTGGTATGGGTATTTCGGCTGTGCGCAGTGGAAAAGCAGATGAAAACGACAGTTTTGGTATTATTGCCCTAACAAGTGTTGGGCCACTTATTACAACACAATTATTGTGTATTATTGTTGGAAACAACATTGAAGCCGTAAACTCTGTTATCACACAAACATCAACAGGAACTTTTGTAACAATGCTTACAGAGTTTGGTTCAAAATTATGGCTTAACCTTGAAGAAATTCTTTTGGTTTTATTACCTATTGTTATATTCTTCTTTATTTACAATGCAATTTTCTTAAAATATCCTAAAACACAAATTTTTAAAATTATAATCGGTTTATTGTATGCATACTTTGGAATTGTAATGTTTTTAACCGGAGTTTTAACAGGATTCTTACCAGTTGCAAGCATTATTGGATTTAACGTTGCTAGTGGCGAATATAGTTGGTTATTAATACCAATTGCAGCGCTTATTGGTATGCTAATTGTTATGGCAGAACCAGCTGTGCACGTACTAAACAAAAAAGTTGAAGACATCACCCACGGAATTATTTCTAAAAAGGTTATGATGATTTCAATTAGCATTGGTGTTTCATTAAGTTTGGTTATTGCAATTTTACGTGTTTTATTTGATGTGCCATTTATTTGGTTGATTATTCCACTTTATACCCTAACCTTTATTTGTTCAAGTTTGTGTACACCAATATTTACTGCAATTGCATTTGATAGTGGTGGCGTTGCATCGGGAACAATGGCAACAAGTTTCATTTTACCATTTGTTATGGGAATATGCGAAGCCAAAGGCTTAAACATTATGAGTGGAGCATTTGGCACAATAGCATTTATTGCTTGCTTACCTATTCTTACAATTTCTATTTTAGGTTTGGTTTACAAAATAATTTCAGACTATCAAAAACAAAAAGAAAAACCAAGAACAAAAACACCAGTTGTTATTGTTGAATTCGATTATGGAGATTAATTGTTATGGCTAAGAAAAAAATAAAACCACCTTTCGAAATTCTTGTTTCGATTGTTGACCGTGGTGATGGAAATAAAGTTAGTGAACTATTAGAAGAAAACCACCTACAAAATATTGTTGTTTTGCAAGGCACAGGAACAGCCGAATCAGAAGTTGCAGAATTGTTTGGTTTTGGTGTTGTGGAAAGAGATATTGTTGTTTGCATTGTTGACCAAGAACGAAGCAAAGTAATGGTTGAACTATTGTACACCGACTTAAACATGGGAATAGAACACTCTGGTTGTGTGTTTACAATATCCCCTAGTTCGGCAACATTAGAATTAATAAATTTGTTAAAATTGGAGAATTAAATTATGGCAAAAATTGATTACGATAAAGTTAAAGAAGTAAACAAATCAGTTTCAAAAAGAAAAAATAAAGAATTCGATTTAGTTGTTGTTGTTATTAACAAAGGGTTCTCCGATTACGTTGTTGATGCTGCCCGTGAAGCAGGTGCATCAGGCGCAACAATTATTGGTGGACGTGGAACTGGAACTCATGAAAACGATTCAATTTTAGGAATTAAAATTCAACCTGAAAAAGAAATTGTTTTGATTTTGGTGTATAGAACAAAACGAAACGAAATCATGAAAAAAATTTGTGAAAGATCTAACCTTAACGAAGTTGGAAAAGGTTTATGTTTTAGTCTTCCAGTTAGCGATATTGCAGGAATTAATCACCTAATTTCAACAAAGAAATAATAAAAATAAAAGTGCTTAAAATTAAGCACTTTTATTTTTGTTTGCATAGCACATAAAGAATATTAAAATACCCTTATTTTAAGCCATTATTCAAATGTTTGCATAACACTTATTAAATTAGTTTTTTAATATTAAACATAGAGTTTAAAACAAGCCAGTTTTGTGGAAAATATTGATTAATTGTCCAGTAACTTACACCTGCCAAATTAAACTGTTTTATAAACTCCAACCTGGCCTGTGTGCTACGTGCATCTTCAAACCAAACAATATGTTCTTGCCCTGGTGTAAAGTAGTTAAAATATGGGGCTTTTTGCAGTTCATCAAACTGAATAAATGAACCAACCCTACGTGCCAAATCAACAGCCCCTGTGTTTGTTATGGCAGTTGCAGCAGTACCTTCAACAAAAGGTATGTTCCAATCATATCCATAATTTGGCATACCCATCAAAATTTTATTACTTGGTATTTCTGTAACTGCATATTCCAACACTCGTTTAACTTGATTTGCCGGAGCAACAGCCATTGGTGGACCATACGTGTAACCCCACTCATAAGTCATTAAAATCACCCTATCCACAATTTCTCCATGTGCCCTGTAATCGTGTGCTTCATACAAAATCCCTTGTTGGTCAGCCGATGTTTTTGGTGCAACAGCAGTTGTTAAAGCATAGCCAAGTGGTTTTATAACATTTGATAAATTTCTTAAAAAGGTGTTATATAATTCCCTATCTTCTGGGTACAAATATTCAAAATCAACATTAACACCATAATAGTTTTTTTGTTGCAAGATGGCAACAATGTTGTTAATTAAATTTGCTTGAACAATTTCGTTTGATAATACTTGTCGTGCCAATTCGCTTGAAAATGTTGAATTTTGTTCAATGTTCGTTACAACCATCATAGGAGCAACATTTTGTGCTCTTGCCTTTTCTATTAAAGGAACATCCCCCCTAAAACTTACAAGTTCACCGTCTGGCAAAACTTCATAACTGAAAATACTTAAATATGTTAGGCTAGGCAATGTTTTTTCTAGCACTTCATCTGAAATGTTTACAAAAGCATACCCATTAACTTCAATTTCAGGCTTGTTCAATTGTGGAATATAAACAACCGATCCAATTTGCAAGTTAAACGGATTTGTTATTTGTGGATTTGCTTTTGTTAGGTCTGCCAAGCTAATATTATACATTTGTGCAATTTTAAACAGCGTATCACCACTTTGAACTGTGTGCATCGTATTATTTTTAACAATAACAATTGTTTGCCCCACAACTAAATTGTCTGGTTCGGTCAATTCGTTGTCGGCAATAAGTTTTTCGGTTGTAACACCAAACTGTTGTGCAATTTTATAAAGTGTGTCACCTTGTTTTACTACATATATTTCCAAATTAATCACCTCGTAATTTGTTATGTAGATTTTATATGAAAAATTTTGATTATTGGTTAAAAAAACACCTTGAAAATTCAAAGTGTTTTATTTTTTTACATTGTATGTTCTGATTGTTTTGTAACACCAACATAATCTTTGGCATAATTTTCGGTTGCTTGCCTAAATTCAGGTGTCATTTCTTTAACATCAATAATTTTTGATTTTTTAATGTTGAAAATTGGAAGTTTTTTAGTCTGAACAAATGTTGTTGAATGCATAAAATTAACATAATAAGTTGCCAATTTATCAAATGCAGCAGTATCCAACCCCAAAGCATAAACATTGTTAACATAAGTTTGACAAATAACGTTAAGCCTTGATGCTAATTGAACCTTACGATCGCATGAATCAACAATTTCTTTGCTAGCATTAGGCAAAGACGAAAAAGCTTTTGTTTTTTGCATATACTTGTTTAGCATTTTAGAATATTCTAGCATTTCATTAATTAGAATAACTTGCTTAGAAAAATTAAGTTCACAAGCATAATGCGTTCCCCTAACATTAATCCAAGCAGTTTTCGAATCGCTAGTTTTATAACACTTCAATTCTTCTGGTTTTGCATTATTCAAAATCCCAGATGCAACTTCCATTAATTGGTCATCTTCTAAAAAACTCAATTCATCAAAACTAAAATCTTCACGTTTTAATTGTTCCGTTCTCGGCGCCATATTTTCCCCTTTGTTGATTGTTTATCAACACAACTATTATACCAAAACAAACCAAGGATTTCAATAGGCAATTTAAATTATGCAAAATTAAAAAAATCAACCAATTATTTTAATTGATTGATTTATTATTTATTCCTGTTTTAATTCTTTTTTTGCTTTATTAATTTCATAAATAACCAATTGCAAATTTTCTTTTCTAACTTTATCAAGTCCATGAATTAAAGTTTTTTGAAATTGGATATCGTCTTTTGATTTGTTTGTTTGCATTTGAAGCGATTTTAACATTGTGCGCATCATAAACCCATACACACCTTTTAATTTTGCCATATTAAAACCACCCTGCAAATAATATGTAGGAATGTTTTTAATTTTGTTTTTCTTAATTAAGTAATCAGCAGATTCGTTTTTAGGTGCATCCATACCAACACCAGTAATACATTTTACGTTGTAACGACGTTTTGCCTTTTTTAAACCACTAATTTTGCCACCCATAATCCAACCAAGAAAAACAACATCAGTTTTCCTTTTTAGTTCTTTTTTTGATTGTTTAAGTGTGTAGCAAGGCAAATCGGTTTCCAAGGTTAAAAGTTTTGCATATTTTTCGGTAAAACCAGTGTTAGATTCATAAATTATTGCTTCCATAAAAACTCCGTAGTAGTTATTATAATAAGTTTAACACATATTTACAAAAGTTGAAATTAAAACAAAACCAAAAACAAAATTTGTTAAAAAAATTAGAAAAAATAATGTTTTAAAATTTTTGTAAAAACTTGAAAATTTTTATTGACATAAACCCAATACAATGTTATTATAATAAAGCATTTACATGATCACGGTTGCGTGCCGCCGGCCACCACCATTGCCCACGCAACAAACTTGTAAATGC
>JAZRJQ010000058.1:0-1592 GCA_045645925.1 Clostridia bacterium
TTTAATAGAATCTAAAATAAAATATTGCAAAACATGTGGAGATTTACCAAAACCAACATGTAATTCATTTAAACAAGGGACATCAACCATTTTAATAATTGGCGAATCACCAGCAAAAGATGGTTGGCTAAAATCTGGCAAAGCATTTTACGATGTTAACAATAATTTGCAAGCAACTGGTAAAGTTTTGTCAAAACTTTTAAATTTGTTGAATTTAACAATTGAAGATATTGCATTTACAGAGTGTTGCAAATGTCATGTCGCCGACAGAACAAAACTGGAAACTTGTTCAAACAATTGTAAATACTTTTTGTTAGAACAAATAAAAAACTCAAAACAAAGCATAATTTTAACAATGGGAATATTCCCTACACAAATTTTATTAGGACAAAAAATAAAAAAATTTAAAGATTATGTTGGTAAAAAGTTTTCTTTGTATGGCAAAACCATAATTCCAATCTATCACTGCTCACCAGTAAATCCTTTATGTTATAAAGGAAATGAAGAAATATTTATAACTTTAAAAAATCTTATTTAAGGCAACAAAAAAGGAACATTAAATAATGTTCCTTTTTATTTTTATTTAGCGTATTCAACACTACGTGTTTCTCTAATAACGTTAACTTTAATTGTTCCAGGATATTCCATTTCTTTTTCAATTTTTTGAGCAATATCCTTAGCCATAAACAATGCATCGTCATCGCTAACTTCGCCTGGCTTAACAATAATTCTAACTTCACGTCCTGCTTGAATTGCGTAAGATTTTTCAACACCCTTAAACGCATTAGCAATTTCTTCAAGTTTTTGTAAACGTTTAATGTATGTTTCCAAACTTTCACGTCTAGCACCTGGTCTTGAACTTGAAATAGCGTCGGCAGCTTGAACCAAAATTGCTTCCAAGCTTTCAAATTCACAATCACCGTGGTGAGCCGCAATACAATGAATAACTTCTTTTGTTTCTTTATACTTTTTAGCAAGATCAACACCAATTGTTACGTGTGTTCCTTCAACTTCATGGTCAACAGCTTTACCAATATCATGTAACAATCCACCACGTTTTGCCACATTAACATTAGCACCTAATTCGCTTGCCATAAGTCCTGCCAAATAAGAAACTTCTAAGCTATGTTTTAAAACATTTTGACCATAACTTGTACGATATTTTAATCTACCTAAAGTTTTAATTAGTTCTGGATGCAAACCATTGATTCCTGCATCAAATGCAGCAGATTCACCAGCTTCTTTAATGGTAACTTCCATATCTCTGGTAACTTTTTCAACCATTTCTTCAATTCTTGTTGGATGAATTCTACCGTCAAGAATTAATTTTTCCAAAGAAATTCTAGCAATTTCACGACGAACTGGGTCAAATGAAGATAAAACAACTGCTTCAGGTGTATCGTCAATAATTAAATCAACACCAGTTGCATTTTCTAATGCTCTAATATTTCTACCTTCCCTACCAATAATTCTGCCTTTCATTTCGTCACTTGGTAGTGTAACAGATGAAACTGTAACTTCGCTAGTATGGTCAGCAGCACATTTTTGAATTGCCAATGTAATAATGTTACGTGCTTTCTTTTCTGCTTCTT
>JAZRJQ010000059.1:0-10471 GCA_045645925.1 Clostridia bacterium
ACATGGCTACGATCCGACTTAATGCTAAACTCTAAGTTTGTGTTTGGTGCAACAATTCTAACCTTGTCGGTTTTTTCCATTAAACTTTTTAGTTTTTGGCTTGCTTTATCCATTTTTTCGTAATTCATACCACAAACATCAAAGAAATATTTTTCAAATTCTTTTGTGCCCATGCCAGATAGTTGTGCAAAACTTGGGGTTGGATAACGAAGTAATACCCAACGTTTTTTAACACGAATATCAAAATGAATTTTTTGTGTGTAAATTTTATCAAAAATGGTTTTTTGATTTGCACTAACACTTGAATATTCATAAATATTGTTTGCACCACCAATCAAAACAATTGCGTCCATACTATCGTAAAGTTCTCTATCAAACCTAACCATATCTTCATACAAATTCTCATCACCATACATTAAAGTATTTTTTTGAACAGCTCTGTTTATTTCTTTAAAAAACGGATAAGCCTTCAATTTGAAAACTTCTTTTTGCAAAAGTTCCAAAAATTCATTATCACAATCGCTATACTGAATTAAAACCCTTTCACCACTTTTAACATTTAATGAATAGTTTATAATTTGTTCTGCTAATTTTTGTTTTCCGTCCATACCCTTACTCCTAATAATTTTATTACCTACGTATACTATATAATATTTTCAACAATATGAAAACTTTATAACAAAAAAAAGAATTTAAATTTTAATTATAAGTATAACTTACAATAAATTTAAATTCTTAAAAATTAAATTTCACTAACTTTTTTAAACAAATCAGCCAAATTTGTTTCTGAATAGGTTGTTTTATAGGTTTCAAACAAATCATCAGGAACAATAATGGTTTCTAAGGCGTCGCAACCAACTGTTGCCCATTCATTTATGGTAATAACAGTAGAAATGTTTGAAAGATTGATTGTTTTTAAGCTAAAATCACCAAACAAATCAAGTGCTGACAACGCTGTCAAATTTGATGGTAAAACAATTTCTTGCAACAATCCCATGGCTGCAATTCCTTGATATTCAATTTCAGCCTCGCCATCAAACACAAGTTTTGTTATTGAACCATACGTAAATGCATTTGCTGAAACTTTTTTGCCATTTTCAACATGAAATTCGCCAGTTTTTTGTTGTGCTGAAATAATCACACTTCCATCTTTACTATAAATAACATTATCAACAACCTTAAAATTTGGGTTTTCTTCAACAATATTAAATGCATATGTTTCAGATGCGTTACCACCCTTAAACGCCAAAGGTTTAATTGTTTTTACGTTTGCACCCAAGTTAATTGTTTTTATATAGTTTAATTTATAAAATGCATTTTCACAAATAACATCAGGATTAACTGTTACAATTCTTTCGCCTTCGTTCAACCATTTACCATATCCGTTTGGACATCTTACAAGTTCAATTGTTGTTGTTTCACTTTCACCTTCAACTGCTGGTGGCGTTACAACTTTATTATATAATATTCCATTTTCAGAATATAACGAAGAATCTGGATTTGGAATTACAGTAATTTTTTGCAAATCATCAAACCAATTAAACATACTATAATCTTTTATTGCACCAGCATTAACAACAAGTTCTTGAACAGTTATATCTGGACCATTAGCAACAAAACTATATGTTACAGGAAGTCCATTGCGTACAGTTGGCAAACACAAAACTGGGGTTTGTTCTCCCAAACTAGTTAAACCAGTAATTCTGTAACCAATAATTGAATTTTGATTAGCCGGATCAAACATATCAGTAATTTTAAAACATTCAAAAGGACTACCAACGTAAGCAGAAATATTAATATTTTTTGTGTATGTTACTTCATAAACACCATCGTTTGGTGTAATCAACTGATTATCAGCATAAACACTAACATAAGTTGTTTGTGCATATTCTTTTTTTTGAGTGTCATAAACTTTAAAACGAAGTTTTGCATCTAAAAAATCAGATACGCTTGTGTTGCTGATATCTTTTGACCAAGCACCCGTATCATCTTTTGTGTAAATTTTTAAAGAATTATATGCTTTTAAAGTTATTGCATGTTTGTTTTGCATAACACCCATAATTCTAATTTCATCACTTTCACCAACATATTTTATTTTATAAAATCCATCAGCATCTTTTTGACGTTCAACATTACTATAAAAAACTTGTATGTCTGATTGTGAATAATTTGCTTTAAGTTCTATTTTAAACTTAACTTCTTCATACATTCTGGTGGTTAATTCGTTAACAGCCTTGTTGTTATCATCATAAATTATTACACCTTCAATATTCCCACAAACAAAGGTTATTTTGTGCGTATCCATTAAAAATGCTGCAATAAAAATAGATGCAACAACAATTGCCCCAACAATAAAAGCAAGCACCAGTCTTTTAATTTTAGGTTTTGAATCACGTAAAGTTTTAGGATTATTAGAATATTTTTTGCCACCAACAACAAATAAAGGTTCACTTAATTGCCTGATTTGTGGGGTGTTTTCAGTTTTTAAAACACTTTCATTATTTGTTTCGTGTGGTTTGTTAACTGGACTAACACTTTTGCTTAACAAATATCCTTTTTTTACATTCTGTTTTTCTTCCCTGCGCTTATGTTCTTCCATAACCTGGTCAAGCAAAGCTTCATTAAGTTTTGTATTATCATCTTGATTATTAAAAAAATCCATATATTTTCCTTAGAACAATAATGCACTACTTTTACGTAAAGCAGTGCACCATATGTTTATATTAACTTAAAATGTTAGAGCAGCAAACAAATTAAATGTTATAATACTCAATTTTGTCTTTTAATGAAACAAGTTCACTAGGCTCAACATTTTTGCCTGCTCTATGTGTTAAGGTTTTTCTGGTGTTGAACACTAACGCCAACAACACGCCAACAACAAATAGTAGCCACAAAACAATGTGTAAAACATAGTTCCATTTCCAAGCAACAGCAATTGCAATAACACTTAAAATTGCTGAAACCAAACCAACGCCTAAGCTTGTGTAACCAACAACAGCATTTTTCATGTAAGTTTTATCTTTTGCATTGTAGTTTGGATTAATAACTTCCTTAGAATCAACTTCCAAATGAATAATATCTGTTGTGTAATACAACAATGAATCAAGAGTTCTTAGTTGACGATTTTTCCCTGGAAGTTGGTTAATTGTTTTAACAACATCCATATCCAAAAGTTGAATATCTGTTTCAGCATTAATATCTTTGAAAACACCTAAAAGTTTAATACCAAGTTTATAGAATGCACCTTTAATACCACTTAAAACCTTTTTAAAGCCCCTATAAACCTTTTTTAAGTAAACAATTTTGTTTCCTGCTTCATAACTTGTTATAAATGCTTTAATTACGTCAGCATTAATTTCTTCTTTTCCAGAATAAATAATTGTAGCATCGTAATTTTCACATTTTTCCATTGCTAATGTAATTAATTTGTGTTGATCAACAGGACGATCAACCATAAACGCTTTAACAGCCTTGTTTTCAACGTAAACATTTCTAATTTTTGTAAAAGTTGCACTTAATTTTGAATTCAATGCAAAAATTAGGTCAAAGTTAACTTTGCTTTCTTTGCATGCTTTTGCAATTGTGTTGTAACCTTTTTCAATATCATATTCATCTAAAAGTGGAACAATAAAACCAAATTTCATAAAACCCCCCACACTTTTAATTATACTATTTTTTATAGTATATATAATTTTTTTATTTTTAGCAAACAATAACACTTTTTTACATAAATTTTTGTAAATTATTTAAATTTAATTGCTAATAAAAATCTAATATTTTAAAATATTTTTGAAAACACATAAGGAGTGAAATATGGGATTACAAAATTCAAAAGAATTGTTTAAACATGCAATTCAAAACAACTATGCTATTGGCGCATTTAACTTTGTTAACCTTGAAACATTATCAGCAATTTTAGATGCAGCAACCGAACTTAACAGCCCTGTTATTGTTCAATGTAGCACAGGCGCAATAAAATATGCCGGAATTGAAGCAATTTCAGCAATGGTTAAAGCAAAAGCAAAAAACTTGCCAGTTGTTTTAAACTTAGACCATGGCAAAACATTTGAAGATTGCAAAATGGCAATTGATAATGGCTTTACAAATGTTATGATTGATGCTAGTTCCTTACCATTTGAAGAAAATATTGAGCTTACAAAACAAGTTGTTGAATATGCTCACGCAAAAAATGTTACTGTTGAAGCTGAACTTGGTGTTTTGGCTGGTGTTGAAGATGAAGTTAGCGCTTCAAACGACGACGCAAAATACACAAATCCACTTCAAGCAAAGGAATTTGTTGAAAGAACCGGAGTTGACAGTTTAGCAATTGCAATTGGAACAAGTCATGGCACACACAAATTTGCAGGCGAAGCAAAACTGCGTTTTGATATTTTAAGCCAAATTGAAGAACTTTTACCTGAATTTCCTTTGGTTTTACATGGTGCAAGTTCTATTCCACAAAACATGGTTCAACTTGCCGAACAATATGGTGCAAAACTTAAAGGCGCAAATGGAATTCCTGAAAACATGTTAAACGAAGCAACAACAAAACACAATGTTGTTAAAGTTAATGTTGATAGCGATTTACGTATTGCTTTCACTGCCGGAGTTAGAGAAATTTTAACAAACAAACCTGAAACTGTTGATTTGCGTGATTACCTAAAACAAGGCAAAAAATACGTTACAGAAGTTGTTAAAAACAAAATAACAAATGTTTTTGCTAGCGAAAACAAAGCTTAATTAAAAACAAAAAAAGACCTTCTTTCGAAGGTCTTTTTTATTAATCTAACATGCTTTTAATTTCGTAAAGATTTTCTAAAGTTAAATCTTCAGCACTTAGTTCTTCATAAGCTTCTTTAAAAGCTTTTTTTACAGCATCAGAATATTTTGGATTTGCTTTTGCAGCATCCATCATTTTTTTTGCCAAATTAACTACTTCTTCTTTTGTTTTAAAGTCGATGGCTTTAATAATGCCTTCAATTACTTCAAATTTATACATATTAACGTTTGTTGCCATGTTCAAATTCTCCTTATTTCTATTATTATTATTGAACATTTTTAATGCTAAGTCAATACTTTATTAAATTATTTTACCCCTAATATCATCTAAAATATCAGCAATTAAAGATTTTTGACTTGTTCTGATTGTTCCATTTGTTAAATTTAAAACATTTTCTTCCGTTACTTGATAGAAATTGCTTTGCAACAAGTTGCCCATTTCACGGCAGTATTGTTTAACAATTTCAGGAGCAACCAACTCTTTTCCATGAGCATAAATAATTAAACTACGTAATAAGAACTTTTGAATTTTGTTTCCGCTTGCAGAATCAACAATTTCACCTGCAAATTTTGGGTCACCTTCAATAAGTCTTAAATTTAAACGTTCTTCAACTTTTGCACCATTAGCATTAACCAAAACACCATCAACAATATTGTTTTTTACAACTGCCGACAATTGCAATGCAAATGCTTTACGTTGTTTTTCTAATGAAATTCCACGATTTTCAATAATCGAAATAATTTCTTTATGGTCTTTATTTAGTAAAGTTTCAACTTGGAATTCAACATCAAGTTCAGCAAATAATTGCGCTGTTTCTTCTTTGCCAATTCCACTAATTGTGTGAACAACCTGTCCAAATAACATATCGTAATATGCTTTATGTAAAAGTGGTTCGTTACTATAATCAATCAAATTCAGTTTTGGCTCATCGTTTCTTGGTTGTTCAACCGAAACTGGTTCTTCATTAGCAACTGGTTGTTCTAGTTCAGTTTGGTTTGATTCAATATCAAACTGATAGTTATTTTCAGCATATTTTTGTTCGTTTTCAGGGTTATCTGTAACACCCGGCAAATCAAAGTTTAATGCTTCAAACAAACTTTCCCTATTGCCTTCACTAGCACTTTCAAACAATTCGTTTTCTTCATCATTGAATTCTTGTTCAGACAAATTAACTTCTTCATCTTCTTCACCATCAACTGGTTCATCAATCAAATTAAAGTCGTTAAAATTTTCTTTTATTTCGTCAACTGGTTGAACTGTTTCTTCTTCCACATTAATAACTTGTTCTTGTTCAACACGTTGCATTGGCGCTTCAGGTTTAACATCTTTACCCTTAAACACTCTTAATTGCCTAATAAGTCTTCTTTTTAAAGTTGATAATAGGTTTGGAGCCAAATGACAATTGCTTAAAACATAATCGTTTTTAACAACTTTTTCTTCGTCACCCAAATCTTCTTCATCATCATCAAAATAATCTTCATCTTCTTCAACAGGTTCGTCATCTTCTTTGTTAAGAAGAACACATCTGTTTACAAAATATGTTATTTTGTGTTTTACATCTTTCTTAATATCTGGAAGTTCTTCTTTTTGAACATCAACCAATTGAGAAACATAAAGTTCAACACAAGCATTAATAAAATCACGTTTTTGTTGAGAAGTTATTTCACCTTTATCCAACATCAATTCATAAGCAAGATTGTTTTCGTTTTGTTTAAACCATTCCAAATATTCTCTTGCTGCTTCCAAATAGTTTTCAGATTTTCTAAACAAGTTGTCAATACCAATTAATTTTGATAATTCTTCTTTACGTTGTGGATTTGTGTTGGTATCTAAAATTTCGTTTACAACACACACACCAAAGAATTCGTTAACAAAATCTTGTTCAGGTGTTTCAGAAACAATGTGTTTTGGAGCAACCACTTCTTGTGGTTCTTCCTTAACTGGTTCTGGTTCAGGTGTGTTTTTAGTTTTTTCTCTTGGATCAGAAATCAATTGGAAATCAACATGTGTTGCACCTTGCTCATTTTCAGTTAAAACCAATTTTAAGTTATATTCATTTTTTGCAACATCTTCTAAATGTTTTAATTCCTTTTTACCAGAATTAATCATTTCGTTAATTTCGTTTTTGTAAATTTCCCTGTCTTTAACATAAGATTTGATTTCATGTTTTGAAACACCTTCAGGAATTGCTGCATTAACAAATTCAGCATTTGAACTAATTTCAGCATCAAGCAGATGTCTTAAAACATTTTCGTAATCACGAATCAATTCAACACGACGAATGTTTGAAATAATAACCGAAGACTCTGCTTCAAGTTGTTCTAACCTTGATTGTGTGTCAAATTCGTAATCATCAATTCTTGATTGGTTTTTGTTTGTTACACCCGACTGAGAATTAATTGTTTCAAGCCTTACTTCAATTTCTTGGTTTTTGTTAGAAATGTTAAGCAACAACGCATCTTTTTTGTTGTTGTCAGGGCTTAACTCATTTCGTATACCCAAAATAATTCCATAAGCAGAACCTTTGCCACTTGACAAATCTGCAATCAAATCTTTTTTCAAAGATTCCAAATCAGCTTTAAGTGCTTCAGGTGTTTTTGTTCTGTTTCTGTACTTAACATCACCTTTTGCAATTCTGTAAATTTCACCAATAAACACTTCTTCAATTTTGTTTAAATCAACTTCGGATTTATCTGTTCTAGAAACAATGGCTGTTCCTAAAATTTTCTTTTTGGAAGCTTCTATTTGTGCTTTAATTTGATCAGCTGGCAAACCCTTTGTGTTGCCACCCAAGTTTAAAGATTTTAAATAACCTCTAAGTTTTTTATCAAACCTATCAGCATAAAACTCTTTTATTAAGTCAGCACGTTCAGCATAGTTTTTGTTAAGTTCAATATTTTGTTCGCTAATAACACCATTTGCTTTTTTGATAATGTCCTTATAATCTTTAACACTATCATGCTTTAAGTGCATAATTTCACGTTTACGTTTGTCGTAAATTTCTAATACAGAACTTAGTCCTTCAAACTTAATTTGACCCATGGTGTAGTTCCAAACACGTAAGTCTTCTTTAATTTGAACAAGTTTTAAAATGTTACTGTTAAAGCTAATAAGTTCTTCAATTTGTTTAAATTTTGCATTATAAATTTGTTCATACAAAATGTTTTGCGCATAAGAATCTAGCCCTTCACCACCACGTTGAACAAACTCTTTTGCCACTTTAATTTTTAAAGCCAGTTGTTTTTTGGCAATAAGTGCCGTGTTGTTGGCTATAACTGCAAAATCGTGTGGATGTTCATCTAAACAGTTAATCATTTTTGCAGGTTTGAATTTTTTAGAGAAATACTTTGTTACAATATCTCTTTCAGAATCTGTTAAATTTAATTCGTTTAAAATGTTGTTAACTTCAAAATTCAAATCAGCAACTTGGTCGGTGTAATAATCAATTATACCTTTAACAATGTCAATGTTGGCACTGTTTGCCAATTGCTTGATTGCCAACTCAATTGTGATTGCTTGATTTTTGTTAATTAAGTAATCAGCATTTTTACGTTTACCTAAACGAATATTTTCTTTATCAAGTTCTTCAACAAATGCTTCAGCATCTGACCTTAACTTTGAAGAAACACTAGTAGGAATTCCATTCTTTTGTTTTAGAGCATCAACAATGTAGGATTCACATTCAGTTTCCAAATTCAAAATTGCAGTTTTAAAATCGTTGTTAGCATAAATTGCACTAATTTCAAAATCCTTAGTATACTGTTTTATAAAACTTGCAATGGTTGGTAAAATATTTGCAAACAAACGTGTTCTTGCTGGATAATCTTGGTTAGCATAAGGAACTGCTTTGTTGCCTTCAAGTGCCAATCCACAAATTTCGCAAACCAAATTTTGTAACTTATCACCTTCAAAACGTTTATACAATTTTTTAAATTCAATTTTGTTAACTGAACTATCTTTGTTGAATTTTAAAATTCCGTTTGAAATAATTGCATGCAATGCCAAAGCAGGAACTGGAATATCTGCAAAATGTGCATATTGTTCCAATAGTGAACCTGGGTCTGCAAAGTTGTTTGCAATTTGATAAATATCATTAACGTCGGTTATAAATTGTAAGAACGCATAAGCCGATGCAGATGTGTTTTCATTCTTTAATTCATATCTAGCGAACTTAATAAGATCGTTGTTAAAGTTAACAATATCGTTACGTTTAAAACCACCCTTTTGCATTGAAGCAGCAATTTCGGTTGTTTGATATGTTTGATATGCCGAAACTCTCATTCTGTAAACAGGAGCAGAGCCTCTTGTTTTTTGTAATTCAAAATATGTATCAACAACATCTTGTTCTTCCCTAACATGGTTCAAAATTTTATCTGAAACCTGAACAGGAACAAAAGCATAGTCTTTAAGTTTTGTTGCAACATAGGCTTGTTTTAAAGTATCTTTCATATTCGTTTTTGTTCTTGGGAACGAAGTTAACGAATATAAATGCGCCAAGTTTGCATCAATACCAGAATTATCAACGTATGTGTTAACACCAAAAATTTCTTCATCGTAATTTTCCGATGAATTAAAAGATTGATTATTTTTAGAATGTTTAAAAATAGCAACTTCTTGTTTCTTCTTTACAAATTTAAACATTACACTACTCTCCATTTTTCTTACTCTATATAATATTAACATACTTAATTTATATTTCAAAATAAAATAACAAAAAGTTGCCTAAATTTGCCATATTTTAAGTTGAAATTTATTATATTTTATGCAATAATTCAAACTTTTATATTTTGTTTAAATCTTTAAATTATAATTATTAAAACATAACCAACTTTTACCCCGTTTTAATTTTAAATTTTAACACTTTTTAGCATTTAATTACCCCAAAAATTAAAACAATTCAATCAAAATTTAAAAATATTTTTAGTTATTTTAACCATAAATTTAAATATTTACAAACAAAAAAAGTAAGCAATTTGCTTACCTTTTTTATATTTTATTCTACTGTCCACCACCACGTTGTTCGAATGTAACTTTAACAACTGGCAAAGCTTCAATTTGAACAGAAGTACGACGCATTGCACTTGTAATAATAAACGCGTTACCACGTTTTGCTGTAACAATACGGTCTTTTTCTTCGTCGTTTATACCACCTGCGTTACGATACAATTCAATAAGGTCGGTCATATCGTTAGGCGCAAGTGCGAATATTAATGAATATTGACTTGCGTTGATGATAGCTGTTGATTGTTGAGCAATTTCAGGAGTACCAACGAAGTCCTTAATATTTTGGGTAATGATGATTTGCATTCCGTAATATTTACGAATACGTTTTGCCATTTGCACCATGAAGTCTAGCGCAACTGGGAACTTTTTGTTAATGAATACGTGCGCTTCGTCTACGCATACAATAACACGACGATGTTCTTCTTCTAAAAGTGTTGGATCGTTAAAGTATTTAAGGTTAAAGTCACGGTTTTTAATAATTTCGTTGTTTAAGTACTTAAATACAAGTAACATTTGCGCGTTTGCAATAAGTTCGTTGTTGTTTGCAAGCAAGGTACGGAAGTTGAAACAAATAAAGTTTTCGTTTGTTGAAATACTGGTTGGACCGTTCCACAAGTTACTGTTACGTCCACCTGTTGAGAATTTTTCAACGTATGTTTTAACTGTTTGTAAGTTTTTAACAACGTA
>JAZRJQ010000060.1:0-2481 GCA_045645925.1 Clostridia bacterium
TGTTTAAGCGGCTTCGGTTTCGCTTTCTTTTTTTGATTGTTTCTTTTCTTGCTTTATTGCTTTTTTAGAAACCTTATATTCTTGACGTGCTTGTTTTTTATCAGCCTTACGGTCTTTTTTATTTTTCTTTTTAGTGTCTTTTGTTTTTTGTTTAATAATTGTTTCGTCAGTAATTTTGAATGGTTTTTCCAATTCATGCAAATTGTGGAACATATCGTTCCAAATTCTTAAACTTTTTGCAAAATAGAAACCATCGCAAAATCTTTCGTCCATGGTAATACCAAGGTTCATAACTTTACCAACTTTCAATTCTTCAAAATCAACAACCGGTTCAAATTTTTCTTTACCAATTGCAACAAAAATACCTGTTGTACCAAAATTGTAAATGTGGTGGAAAATTGCATCACATTTAATTGATTTTAAGTAAGTAACATAAACACTTGTATGAAATGGGCTTGCGTTAATTAATGATTTTGGAAGCATACCCCAACCATCTAAAACACGCAAAAAACCAACAGATGTTCTTAACAACCAGTTTGGCACAACTGAAAGTTTTTGAATTACTTTTTGTGTGCTATTATCTGCTTCAATACTATCTTTAATTGCTTTGTTTATTTTTTCTTTAACTTCGTAAATTGTTTCTTCACCAGTAAAAGGTACTTTTAGTGTGCTTTCTGGGCCTTCATCACGCAAACTACGTTTTACTGTTAGTGAAATTGAAATATTTCTACGTTGATAAACTGCGCCTTTAACAACAAAACGGTTAAGGCGTTGTCTGATTGCAAGCAGTCTAACAATGGTTGCCATAACGCAATCCATGTAGTTAAACACAATTCCTTCTTTTTCACTTTTTTCTCTAATCCAATCATCCATATCTTCACACCTAACTGGGTGCATGATTTGGTTTGATGCGTCGTTACGTGTTTTCATAAAGTGCGGAGTCATTTTCATCATAATATCTTCGTACTTTATTCTTTTTCCATCACTTCTAAATCCAAACATAAATAAATTCCTTTAATTTTGTCCACCACATTATTAGATTACAATATTTTTAGTTTTTAAGCAAATTAATTAAGTTTAAATGTTAGTTTAACCAATTTAAAATGTTTTAAAACTTACATTTAGGCGTTTTTTGTTTGACAAAAACAGCAAATGTGATAACATTATTTAAGATTTTTAAGGAGTAAAAAACATGAACAGAAAAAACACTCAAATTTCTGCAATTTTAGGAATAGTTTTATCAGCACTTGAAATTGTTTCGGTGTGTTTTTTGTGTGGCATAATTTTGGTTTATGGTCTGTTTTTTAAAGGTACACCAAAGGGCGACTCAAACGTTTTAACAGATGTGTTTGTTTCAATCAAATTTTTCAGCCTTTTAATTGCGTTTGCTGCAATTGGGTTTTTGGCTTTTATGATTACATATGCTTTAAATATTTACAAAACTTACAACCTTACCCCACTTGACTACAAAAACAAAACTCCCTTATTTAAAATTTACATGGTGGTTCAAGTTGTAACCTACATTGCAATTACAACTTGTTACTTATTGCTTTGTTTTAAAGGTGCATTTAACACTGCAATACTATCGGTTATAATTATATTTTTGGCAATTTGCATAATTTTAATGTTTTTACATTCCTATTTTATTAACATTGATATTATGGCAAACAACAAAGTTGTTAAACGTGATTCAGTTACAAACATTAAAGATGGTAATTTTAATCAAAAATATGGTTTGGGTGAATATGCAAACAAAACCAACAACACACCAAACAACAAAACAAAATAAATTAAAAAAATACGGCAAATTGCTGTATTTTTTTGTTTTAAACCTTAGGAAATTAAACAAACAATTGATTTTTTATTGAAATTATAATACAATTTGACTATATAATCGAAATGTGCGCTTTTGGTAACCCTAACAACCAAACTAGCAAGCCTTTTGATTGTATAACAAGTAAAAGCATAAAGTCGGCTTTTACAAAAGAATATTAAAAAAGGAGCAAAATAAATGGACTTTAAAAAGATTGAAGAAAAATGGCAAAACATTTGGGAACAAGAAAAACGTTTCGAAGTTAAAAACCACGAACCAAACAAACAAAATGCCTATATCTTAATTGAATTTCCATATCCAAGCGGAAAAGGTTTACATACTGGGCATGTTAGGAGTTATTCTGCCCTGGACGCTGTTGCTAGAAAGAAAAGAATGCAAGGATACAATGTTTTGTTTCCTATGGGTTGTGATGCTTTCGGTTTGGAAGCAGAAAGAACAGCAATTAAAGAACATAAACTTCCACAAGAAATTGTTGAAAGAAACATTGCAACATTTAAAGAACAATTAAAAATGGTTGGTTTAAGTGTTGATTGGAGCAGAGCAATTTCAACATGCGACCCTGAATATTACAAATGGACACAATGGCAATTTTTGCAATTTTACAAACATGGATTGGCTGAAAAACAAGAAACAACTGTTAACTGGTG
>JAZRJQ010000061.1:0-4296 GCA_045645925.1 Clostridia bacterium
GTAATTATATATAATTTGTTTAACTTTGTCAAACACTTGATTAAAACTTTTTTTTGTTATATATTAAATTATTGCATAAAAAAGGAAAAATCATGTTTAAAATTTGGGCAAAGATTATTATTGACGGAAAAATTGTTAAAAGTTGTGAAATAACCGTTAAAAATTACGATTATCACATCTTTGAAGAATATGTTAGAGAAATTGCATATGCATTGGATATTCCAACCCCTGTTGTGCTGGATAAGCACATTATTGACTTTACTGTTTACAAAAGCACAAGATTTTTTAAAGAAGACTTTGTTGAAAGCGTTGATTTTGAAAAATTGGTTTTGGAAAATGTTGGATAAAACAAACCTTAATTGGTTTGTTTTTTTATTTTTTTGAATAATTAACTTTAAAACTGCAATACTACATATTAATAAATAAATTAAAAGGAAAAAACTATGATTACATTAATATGTTTTATTTTAACTTTGGCCGGTTCAATTAATTGGTTTTGTATTGGTGTGTTGCAATACGATTTTGTTGCAGGACTATTTGGTTCACAAGCAAATGTGTTTTCTAGAATTATATATGCAATTATTGGAATTAGTGCAATTTGGTTGGTTGTTGAACTTATTAAAGGCAAAGGCAGATTGAAAATTTTTGGCAAAGATAACACCCCTAACACAATTAAAACAAGTAGAGCAAATGCTATGGCAGAAACAAGCCATATGCACCACACAAACAATAATTTTAATGGCTTTGGAGAAAACGATTTTTCAAACCACACACCTTACACACATCAGCAACCAAGAAATTATCACTCACACACAACACCACACTATCCACAAGACGATAATTTTAATAATCATGGCGAATTTTAAACAAAAAAGATATGCGCACAAGCACATATCTTTTTTCTTATTTTAAATTGTGTAATTCTTTAAGTTGTTTATAAAGTAATTTATTAAATTCATCTTTCAAATTATAAACTTCTTCAAGTTTCATATAGAAAATATTATTATTTCTAATTCCAAGTGCAACACCCGAAACGCCATCTTTAATTAATTCAATTGCTTTAATTCCCATTTGTGTTGCAAAAATTCTATCAAACACACTTGGTGTGCCACCACGTTGCAAATACCCAATAACACATGCACGGCATTCAATACCACATTCTTTTTCAATTGCAACTCTAACATCTTCAACTGAATAATCACATGCTTCACTAACAACAATAATTGGGCTTGTTTCACCATTTTTTAAACATTGTTTAACATCCGACACAACTTGTTCAATTGTTACACCCATTTCTTTTACAGCAAGCGAATGTGCCCCAACAGCAACAGCTGCGTTCAATGCAATGTGTCCGCAACCCCTACCCATAACTTCAACAACCAATCCACGATTGTTTGCCGCCATGGTTTGATGCATATTGTCAATTGCACTAACAGCATTATTAACAGCCGTATCAAAACCTAAGGTTCTGTCAGTGTAGAATAAGTCGTTATCAATTGTGCCTGGCATACCAATAACTTTTGCACCTAATGCACCAAGTTCAATTGCACCCCTAAACGTTCCATCACCACCAACAACAATCAAATAATCAATTCTGTTACGTTGTAATGTTTCAAAACCCTTTTTAACACCTTCTGGTGTTTTAAATTCTGGGCAACGTGAAACTTTTAGTTCACAACCACCAAGCATTCCAATGTTTGTAACACTTTCACGGGTTAATTCAACCAAATCACCTTCAATTAATCCTTGATAACCACGGCGAACACCCATAACCATAATTCCGTTAACGGTTGCCATATCAACAACTGCTTTTACAGCAGCGTTCATTCCTTGGCTATCGCCGCCACTACACAAAATTGCAATTTTAATCATAATTATTACTCTCCATTATTTAAAGTGTAACACATAACAAATTGTTTTTAAAACAAATTATAATATTCTATTTCAATTTAATAAATTCATCTGGCAAATATGCATGCAATTCGTTAATCAAAAAACTTGTTGGATTAACTTTTAGATTTAGTTTAAATGGTTTATTGTTTAAATCAACAACTATAACCGGACTTGTTCCCGGATAGTTTAACAAAGTTTTATAAACATCATCGTGAATTGCAATGTTTGAAACATCATATTTTAAATATAACGTTTGAATTTTAACTTCTTCTTCGGTATTTGTTTTTAAATCCCATGGTGTAATGTTATCAACCATAACCACAGGCTTTTCACCACTACGAATGCTAAGTTTTCCATGAATTGTTACCAACGAATCGTATAACAATTTATCTTTTAATTTAGCATATGCTTGTGGGAACAACATTAATTCAATAACACCATACAAATCTTCAACTTTTGCAAATGCCATTTCTTTTTTATCACGTTTTGACAGTAACTTTTTAATATCAACAATAATTCCACCACAAGTTACTTCCATTCCATCAGTTAAACCTTCATATGCAGTTTCTTCATCATCACTTTCTTCAACTTCTTCACCTTCACTCTCAGCAACTTCCAACATGTCACCAGTTAAGTTATATTCACCAAACTTGTGTGTATAGTTACTAAGTGGATGACCCGAAATATAAACACCAACAACTTCTTTTTCAAGTTTTAACTTGGTTTGTTCATCAAATTCAGGAATGTTTGGATAACTAATATCATTAACAATATCGGTTTTTAAAATATCATCAAACAAACTAAATTGACCAGACGCTCTGGTTTTTCTATCAGAGTTTGAACGTTCTAAAAGCGTTGAGTAAACTTGCATTAATTGTGAACGTTTAACTTTAAAGCAATCAAAAGCACCACTTAAAATCAAACTTTCCATAATACGTTTGTTTAACACTACACTATCAAATCTGTTAACAAAATCAACAATGTTTTTAAATTCACCATTTTTGTTACGTTCTTCAATAATAACATCAATAACGTTAATGCCAACACCTTTTAAAGCTGCCAAGCCAAAACGAATTGAACCATCTTTGTTACAGCTAAACATTGTTTGCGATTTGTTAATGTCTGGTGGAAGAATTTCAATTTTTTCTTCCTTAGCATAGGTTACATAGTTTTTAATTTCATCACTAATTAAAATACGGTTGTTTAAAACTGCTGTTAAAAATTCTGATTCGTAATATGTTTTTAACCATGCTGTTTGATATGTTACGTGTGCATAAGCAGCAGCATGTGATTTGTTAAACGCATAAGAACCAAACTTTTCCATTTCATCCCAAAGTTTGTTTGCAACAACTGGGTCAATACCACGTTTAACAACACCATCAACGCCAGGTTTGCCGTTTGCTGGTTCGCAACCATTAATAAACACAACACGTTCAGCTTGAAGATCTTTTAATTTTTTCTTACCCATCATTTTTCTAACGCTATCAGCACGACCAAGTGTGTAACCTGCAAGGTCTTGAACAATTTTCATAACTTGTTCTTGGTAAACAATACAGCCATATGTAACGCTTAAAATTGGTTCCATGATTGGGCTAATGTAAGTTATATCTTCCGGATAGTGTTTGTTATGAACAAAGGTTGGAATACTATCCATAGGGCCCGGACGATATAGCGACACACCCGCAATAATATCTTCCAAACAAGTTGGTTGAAGTTCACGCATAAACTTTTGGAAACCCGTACTTTCAATTTGGAATATTGCTTTTGTGTTCCCTGTTGAAATAAGTTTGAAAACTTCTGGGTCGTCAGTGCCCAGTTCATCAAACTTAACATCAACACCATGATTTTGTTTAATCATGTCAATTGCTTGCTTAATATCACTTAGGTTTCGAAGTCCTAAAAAGTCCATTTTAAGTAAACCCAAATGTTCCAACTCACCACCAACATATTGACTGGTGATTATATCTCCGTTTTTTGCAAGTGGAATATGTTTGTTTAAAATATCACCACCAATAATAACACCACATGCGTGAATACCAGTTTGACGTGGGCTATCTTCCAACTTATAAGCAATGTCAACAACCTTTTTTATGTCTGGGTTGTTATTATACATTTCTAATAGTTCTGGTATACTTTCGTCAGGAGCATCGGGTTTTCTGTCAATACCAAAGCACTTTGCGATAATATTTGGACGTTTAACATTGTTTGGAATTGCTTTTGTAACCTTATCAACTTCGGCATAAGGAACACGTAAAACACGTGCTACGTCCTTAATAGCATTCTTTGCAGCCATTGTTCCAAAGGTTATAATTTTGCAAATTTTTTCAACCCGATATTTTTCTTTAACATATTCAAAAACTTCACCAGGGCGAGAGTCCTCAAAGTCAATATCAAAGTCGGGCG
>JAZRJQ010000062.1:0-3176 GCA_045645925.1 Clostridia bacterium
TCCGACTTTTGCAATAATAATTTTTGATGTTTTACTTAATCTTTCCATACTTTAAGTATATTCATCAAAAATCAAAATATTACTAAAAAAAACGAAAAAAAAAGAGAAGTATAAAACTTCTCTTGATGAACAAACGCATACCATGTAATTTTCTTATACTTGTTCTAAACTCCTATAATAACTATATGTAAGTAAGTTATTATAACTAACGAAGCGATTTTTTCGTTACCGGCTAACCAATCATGCTCTTACAAGCTAACTTTAATAATTACTTAAACTTATTAAAGATAATGAAATTTTATTGGGCAATCAATATTTCATTTAGGATAAATCCAGTCAGATTGATTAGTGACTATTGCCGTCTACATCTATAACCATGGTCAACTTACATATCTAAGTATTTCAACTTAGTAGAGGTAACATATGTAACAATATGATAGTGTTGTTCGGTCAGATGAAATACAACTCATTTAAGTGAGAAATATTTCAGCTATGATACCAGTAAAACCTTAAATAGTCAACACTAAATTTTAAAATTTATTAAAAATTACATATTTTTGGTTATTTTAACCATATTTTCTAGAGGTTTATAGCAATTATCTTCACAAATTTCAATTTCTTTACCATTTTTAAAGTAAGTTGTTTTACCATAAGCAACAGTTTTTCCGTTGCTAATTTTAATATATCCACCATCAACAATACCAAAGTGTGGGTATTTTGAACTGTCAGCCAAACACATTTGATGGGTTGTTACACCACACAACTCTTCTTCCTTTGCAACGTTCATGTGTGGCATAATGGTTAGGTTTGTAACACCCAAGCCTGTTTTTTCTTTTTCAAAATTAGGATCATTAAATTCTTCTTCGGTAACTGGTTGGTCGTAAACAACTTTGGCAGAATTCATACTTCCTGCACTTTGACCAATTAAAACACCATTATAACTTTTTAACATTTCTGCCAAGTTAATACGTTTAAAAAACTTGTTTTGAGTTCCAACATGCCCACCACTTAAAAATATTACATCCGAATTTTTTACAGTTTCGGCAACATCACCCTTAAACTCATTGTGAACAATGTTAAACTTTTCAACATTAAAACCATCTAGTTCAAAAGATTGTTTTAATGCATTTGCAAACTTTTCGGTAATTTCAATTTTGTCTGGCGAACTTGCAAAAAATGTAAAATTAATCTTGGTTGGTAAATCCTGTTTTAAATTATCAACAAACCCATTTGCATTGTTCATTTTGGTTGCCACCATGTTTCCATCAACTTTTTTGTAGCCACCAACAAAACTTGTTAAATATACAGACTTCATAATTTTACCTCCTACAACTTTTTAAGCATGTTAATTAAAGAATCTTCGTAGCCCAACTTGTCGTAAAACTTTTTACCATTTATGTTTGGTGCAAACACTTGCAAAAGCACAAATTCACAACCAAGCCCCTTAAAGTAATCTTCCATTTGTTGCATAAGTTGTTTTCCAACCCCGCCACCACGCAAATTTTTATCAACAACAAGTTCGGTAATAACACCCTTTTTAGGGCAAACATAATCGATTTTATCCCACTTATCGTAAGTTGCAAGATATCCACAAACCATACCCACAACATTTTCATTGCTTAACGCAATAAACATTTTACCTTTGTTTTTTCTAATTTCATTTAATGTTTTCTTAAAATACATTTCCCTATATTGTGGTGTTATAATGTTAAGTTTGTTTTTATCAAGCGAAACAATACATTCTTGAAGTTGAACAAGCAAATCTTTTACTTGTTCGGAGTGTTTTTTATTAAATTCAACAATTTTCATAGTTAAGTTTTCCATACTAAGAGTATATCACACAATTACATTTATTCAACATTTTGTTTTAAAACAAACAAAAAAAACACCCCCAAAAATCAAGGGTGTTTTAATATTATCTTGTTAATCCTGGTTCATCATTATCTTTGTTAGGACCTTTAACAGTTCTGTTTAACATTATTGAAAGAGCATTATTGTTACGTTTTGAATTTTCAATAATGTCTTCGTAGTTGTTAATACTGCACATACTTGCAATACTTTTAACTGTGTCAAGTTGTGCTCCTTTTACATGTTTGCCGTTAATGCTTTGATTTGGCAAGGTTAAAAACAAACTATCTCTACCCATAATCAAAAATTTAACATAGCCCATATCATGAACCAAAAGGTCATCGTCAGACAAATACACTTTAAGCTCGTCAACTGCTTTTTTGTGGGCAGGATTTTTTGCACACACACCGGTGTTGCGAATAAGTGCTTCCTGAACAACAGGCAAACTAAAATCACGACAATTATATTTTACCAACGCTGAACTATTAACTTTTAAATCAGCAAAACATTCTTGTTCACGAATACTAGCAAAATTTCCATAAATCATATCGGTAAAACCAATATGTTTAACATTTTTTGGATATTTACAATCAATAATATCGCCACTAGGTAAAATATATAACGAAATATGGTTTTTATAATCACCAATTCCGTAAAGCCTTAACAACCTGTCGGCGTATTGATTACATGTTAGTGGTTCAATATTTTTTGTAATTTCCATACAACACCCCCACATATCTAATTATATACATTTTACCACAACTCAACAAACTTTGCAATATGGGCGTGATTAATCTTTTTTGTTGCCAAAATCAACAAATTTAAACCAATCAAGGTTGTTAACATACCAATCAACAGTTTTTGTTATACCATCAAAAAATTCAATTTCTGGTTTCCAGCCTAATTCATGTTTTAATTTGTTACAATTAATTGAATATCTTAAATCATTAACCTTTCGGTTTTTAACAAAAGCTATTAGTTTTGTTGATATTTCTTTATTGTATAATTTCAAACTTTTAATAATTGTGTTAACCATTTCCAAATTTGTTTTTTCGCAATTTGCGCCAATGTTATAAACTTCACCACTTTTGCCTTTTTGCAAAACTAAATCAATAGCCTTGCAGTGGTCGGTAACATAAATCCAATCACGTATGTTTTCGCCCGTTCCATGAATTGGTATTGTTTGCAAATTTATGCACTTAAAAATTGTTAACGCAACCAATTTTTCTGGGTGCTGATTAGGTCCATAATTGTTTGAGCACCTTGTAATGTTAACTGGCAAATTATAATCATTAAAAAACTGCAAGCAGAGTTTATCAGCCGTCGCC
>JAZRJQ010000063.1:0-4449 GCA_045645925.1 Clostridia bacterium
CATGCATAAAAATTTATAAAAAATGGGTTTTGGTGGTTAAAAGTGGTTGTAAGTGGTTAAAAAAGAGTGTATAATAAAGTTGTAAATTATAAAGGAGTAACAGTATGTTCTTTGGTGAATATTCACATGCCCTTGACGAAAAGGGTAGAATAAGAATTCCATCCAAGCTAAAAGTTGGCTTGGGCGAATATGTTGCCACTAAGGGTGTTGATAATTGTATTTACATTTTTAGTAAGTCATATTTTGAAAACGAATTCTTGGAAAGTATTAATAAAGTTTCGGCATATTCACTAACTGGTCAAAATGCAGTTAGAGCAATTTTGAGTTCAACATTCGAAATTGAAGAAGATGCACAAGGCCGTTTTGTTATTCCTGCTAGTTTGCGTGAATTTGCAGGTATTACCAAAAACGTTGTTTCCGTAGGTGTGGGGAAACGTATTGAAATTTGGGATGAACAAACTTGGAAAGATTACAACAATCAAACAAGTTTTGTTGATGCAGTAAAAGAGTTGAATAATAACAACTAAAAATGGAAGAACATTGTTTTAAACACACACCGGTTTTATTAAATGAGTGTTTAGATGGTTTAAACATTAAACCAAACGGCATTTATGCTGATGGCACTTTGGGCGGGGCTGGCCATAGTTTGCGAATTGTGGAGAGATTGAAAGAAGGCAAACTAATAGCTATTGATAAAGACGACACAGCATTAAGCGTTTCAAAAGAAAGATTAAAAAATTTTGAAAACGTAGTGTTTGTAAAGTCGGACTTTAAAAACTTTAAACAAATTGTTTCAAACCTAAACATTTCGGGTGTTGATGGAATTTTGTTGGACTTAGGGGTTTCAAGCCATCAAATTGACACGCCTGAACGTGGTTTTTCTTACAGGTTTGAAGGAAATTTGGATATGAGAATGGATTATTCTCAGGGAATAACAGCTTACGATGTTGTTAATAATTATTCTGAAAGTGATTTGTCAAGAATAATTTACACCTATGGTGAAGAAAATTTTTCAAGAGCAATTGCAAGAAAAATTTGTGAACAACGTAAAATTAAACCAATAAGTTCAACAATGGAGTTAAAAGAACTTATTGAACAAGCAATTCCTAAAAAGTTTCATGGAAATGGAAGTCCTTGCAAAAAAACATTTCAAGCAATTAGAATTGAAGTTAATGGCGAACTTGATGGTTTAGACGTTGCATTAAAAGAAATGGTTGAATGTTTAAATCCGGGTGGAAGGCTTGCTGTTATAACTTTCCATAGTTTGGAAGATAGAATTGTAAAAAATGTTTTTAAAGAACTTAGCACTGATTGTATATGCGACAAAACAATTCCAATTTGTGTTTGTAACCACAAAGCAACAGTAAAATTGGTTAACAAAAAACCAATTACTGCAACAAACACAGAGTTAAAGGAAAACAAACGTAGTTCAAGTGCAAAATTAAGAGTTATTGAAAAAATTTAAAAATTTTTAAGGAGGTATAAGTATGGGTGCATATAAAAGAGTTGTTTTAACTGAAAAAGCTAATAGTATGCCTACAATGAGCTCAGACGTTCAAAAGCAAATGAGCAAGTTTGACACTACTTATACTTCTAAAAAGTTAAACGACTTATATAACGAATTTGATTCAATTACATTTGGTAGCGATGTTGTAAATTCAACAATATTGCAAGAAAATGCAGTTGATATTCAAAAACCTTATGCAACATTTAAAACTGCTGTATATTTAACAACGGCAATTATTGTAACTTTGTTGTTAGCATTTTTAGCAATTTACAATATTTTTGTAATAAACAATTTAAATTCTAACATACAATTGTTACAAGAAGATGTTGCAACAGCTCAAACACAATATGATAGTGTAAAGTTGCAAAACACACAGTTAACTGAGCAAGAATTAGAACAATTAATTAATAGCACTTTGCAAGGTAACTATGGTGATATTGTAAGTAATGGTACTATTAATGTGGAGTTATTACAAACAACTCCTGAAGTAGAACCTGAAATTGCAACAAATTGGTTTGACCAAGTTTGCACCTTCTTTAGTTCGGTGTTTGGGGGATAAACCTTGTATAACAATTCAATATTTAGTTTACAAAAGAGATTATTGGCAGTGTTTTTGCTTATAATCTCTATTTTTTTTGTGTTAATAATAAGAATTTTCACATTGCAAATTATAAAAGGTAAGTGGTTACAAGCAAAGGCGGCAAGCCAATGGACAAGAGATTTGCCAATTAATGCAAAACGTGGAAACATTATTGACACAAACGGAGTAACGCTTGCTGAAAGTTATTCTAGTTACGATGTGTATGTTAGGGCAAGCATGGTAACAGAACCTGTTAAAGTTGCAAAACTTTTAAGTGGGGTTATTGGTCTTGATTACGACGACACTTTTAAAAAGGTTACAAACACCACAGTTAGTGAAAGTTTGATTAAGTTGCAAGTTGATGAAAATTCGTCAAAAAAGCTTATTGAAGCCAATTTAAAAGGTATAATGCTTAGTGAAAATAGTAAAAGATTTTATCCGTATGGTGATTTATTAACACAGGTTTTGGGTTTTACCACAATCGATAATATTGGGCAAGCTGGAATTGAATTATATGCTGAAAAGTACTTGAAAGGTGTAAATGGCTATGCGTTAGAAGAAAGTGATGTTCGTGGAGTTAAAATTGACAACACGTTAAGTACATATATTCCAGCAGTTGATGGTTGCAATGTAAAATTAACAATAGATGTTAACATACAACAAATTGTTGAAAATGCGTTAAAAGTTTTGTGTGAAGAGCAAAAGCCTAAAACGGCAACTGCAATTGTTATGAATCCTAACACTGGCGAAATTGTGGCTATGGCAAGTAAGCCAAGTTTTGATTTAAACAATCCACCACGTGATAATGTTTCCGAATTATTAAGCACAGTAAAAAATTTGAGCATTGTTGATGTTTATGAACCTGGTTCAACCTTTAAAGTTTTAACAACTGCAACAGCATTGGAAGAAAAACTTACAACGCCAACCGAAGCTTTTTACGACCCAGGTTATAGGATTGTTGACGGCGAAAAAATTAAATGCTGGAAACTAATTGGTCATGGTCAGCAAACAATGACCGATGGACTTTGTAACAGTTGTAACAGTGTGTTTGTTGATTTAGCATTAAGGTTGGGAACCGAAAAAATGTATAAATATTTTGAAAAATATGGTTTTGGTGAACAACTGGGTGTTGACTTTTTGGGTGAATCAGCTGGAATTTTAATGAACAAGCAAAATGTTAAAACAGTGGATCTTGCCAGAATGGGGTTTGGTCAAGCAATTGCAGTTAGTCCAATTCAATTAATTTCGGCAATATGTAGCGTTGTTAATGGTGGTAAACTTTATAAACCATATTTTATAAGTGAAATAACCGATGTTGAAAACAACACTGTTTTACGAACAACACCAACAGTTTTAAACAAAACGGTAAGTGAAAAAACAAGCGAAACAATAAGATATATGCTTGAACAAGTTGTTGTAAAGAGTAACGCCATAAATGCGTTTATTCCAGGATATAGGGTAAGTGGAAAAACAGGAACAAGTCAAAAATATGAAAATGGAAAGATTGTTCCAAAGTATACTTCTTCGTTTGTAGGGGCATTTCCTGCAAACAATCCAGACTATGTTGTTTTGGTTATTGCCGACGAACCAAGCGCAGGAAATTATTTTGGAAGTGTTGTTGCAACACCTTATGCAAAATTAATTTTTGAAGGAATTATAAACTATAAAGAATATGAACCAAACGAAGATGTTGAACTTGATAAAAAGAAATTGGAAAAAAATATTTTAATGCCAAACTTGGTGGGGGTAAGTTTGACCGAAGCAGTTTCAAAATTAGCATCATTAAATTTACAATATGAAATTGCGGGAAGTGGTGAAATTGTAAAAGAACAAACACCACCACCAAACACGTATACGTTTGAAAATTCAATTGTAATATTAACAACTTAAAAAATTGATTTTAAAATAAAATGTAAGATTGTGTAAGTTTTACATTTTATTTTTTGTCTAAATTTGTAACAGTTGGCACATTGTTCTTTTTTATGTATTAACATATAAAAAACATAAAGAAGGTGTTTGTATGCAGTTTAAAAATTTGATTGAGAATTTGGAAATTATTAAGGTTAACGGAAATTTAAATATTGAAATTACAGGCATAAATTTTGATTCAAGAAAGGTGGAACAGGGCAATGTTTTTGTTTGCTTAAAAGGTAATGATGATGGAAACAATTATGTTTGTGATGCAATTAAAAATGGTGCCGTTGCTGTTGTTAGTGAACAAGAATTGAACTGTAAAGTTGTAAGTGTTATGGTAAAAAACAGCCGAGAGTTTTTAAGTTTGATTTGTAAAAATTTTTACAACTTGGCATGTGACAATTTAAAAATTATTATGGTAACAGGAACAAATGGTAAAACTTCAACA
>JAZRJQ010000064.1:0-12824 GCA_045645925.1 Clostridia bacterium
GCACCATTTGTTGATGTTTCAAGAAAAAAATTCCGTCGTGAACTTGAAAAACAATTTAAAGAACTTAATGTTAATGTTACAGAAGAACAACTAACCGAATTGGTTGAAAGCAGAGTTAAAGCTGAAATTAACCGTGGTATTCAAACAATTCAATACCAAGTTGTAACTCTTATGACAACCAATGGTCAAGCTCCATTTATTACAGTGTTTATGTATTTAGGTGAAGCTAAAAATGAACAAGAAAAGAAAGACCTTGCTTTAATGATTGAAGAAACATTAAAACAACGTATTCAAGGTGTTAAAAACCAAAATGGCGTATATATTACACCTGCTTTCCCAAAACTAATTTATGTTTTGGAAGAACAAAATATTAAGGAAGATAGCCCATATTGGTACTTAACACAACTTGCTGCCGAATGCACAGCAAAACGCATGGTTCCAGATTATATTTCTGAAAAGAAAATGTTGGAATATAAAGTTGATAAAAATGGCGAAGGCCATTGTTACACATGTATGGGTTGTCGTAGTTTCTTAACACCATATATCGATGAAAATGGTAAACCAAAATATTATGGTCGTTTCAATCAAGGTGTTGTAACTGTTAACTTGGTTGATATTGCTTTGTCATCTAAAAAGAATATGAACAAATTCTGGCAAATTTTTGATGAAAGCATGGAACTTTGCCACAAGGGACTTCAATGTCGTCATGAAAGATTAACAGGCACACTTTCTGATGCTGCTCCAATTTTATGGCAATATGGCGCATTGGCAAGACTACAACCAGGCGAAACAATTGACAAACTATTACATGGTGGATATTCAACATTGTCATTAGGTTATGCTGGACTTTGGGAAACAGTATATTATTTAAGTGGTAAAAAACTGACCGAAGCAGAAGGTAAAGAACTTGGACTTGAAATCATGCGTAAACTAAACGAATATACCAAAAAATGGAAAGAAGCTGAAAATATTGATTATTCGTTGTATGGCACTCCATTAGAGAGCACAACCTATAAATTTGCTAAAAAATTACAAGATAAATTTGGTGAAGTTGAAGGCGTGACCGACAAAAACTATATTACCAACAGCTATCACGTTCATGTTACCGAGCCAATTAGTGCATTTGAAAAATTGGCTTTGGAAAGCGAATTCCAAGTGCTAAGCCCAGGTGGTGCAATTTCATATGTTGAAGTTCCAAACATGCAAAACAACATTCCAGCAGTGCTAGAAGTTATGAAATTTATTTATGACCACATTATGTATGCTGAACTTAACACAAAGAGTGATTTCTGCTCAGCATGTGGTTATAATGGCGAAATTCAAATTATTGAAGATGAAGATAAAAAACTTGTTTGGAAGTGTCCAAATTGTGGCAACACAGACCAAACAAAAATGAACGTTGCAAGACGTACTTGTGGTTATATTGGAACACAATATTGGAACCAAGGTAGAACACAAGAAATTAAAGAAAGAGTTTTACATTTATAAAATTATAAAAGGAAAATGCTATGTACTACGGAAATATTAAAAATTGTGATATTGCCGATGGTGAAGGTGTTAGAGTAAGTTTGTTTGTTTCCGGTTGTACACATCATTGTAAAAACTGCTTTAATCCCCAAACTTGGAATTTTTGCTATGGCAAAGAATTTACAAAAGAAGTTGAAGAAGAACTATTAAAAATGCTTGAACCTAGCTATATTTCAGGTTTAACTTTGTTGGGTGGTGAACCAATGGAACCACAAAACCAAGCTGGATTGTTACCATTTGTTAAAAGAGTAAAAGAAAAGTTTGGTGACACAAAAAACATATGGTGTTACAGTGGTTACACATTAGATAATGAACTGTTAAAACCAAGCAGAGCACGTTGTGAACATACCGACGAACTTTTAAGTTATATAGATGTGTTGGTTGATGGTGAATTTGTTGAAGAATTAAAAAATATTTCATTAAAATTTAGGGGTTCATCAAATCAACGTGTAATAAATGTTAAAGAAAGTTTGAAACAAAACAAAATTGTTTTATATTTAGAATAAGAAAAACACCCTTTATTTGGGTGTTTTTTTATGTTTAATATTATTTTAATTAATAAAAAAGCAACTAAAATTTTAAATTTGAATATATAAAATTATGGAGGTGCTTATGAACATTTTTAATCAAGATAATTCTAATGTTTTTTTAACTTTACAACAAGCTAGACAAGATTTGGTAGGTGAACTTGAAGCAATAATTCAATATGATAATCATATAGAATCCACAATGAATCCTATGGCAAAACAAACTTGGATTAATATTAGGAACGAAGAATTGGTGCATGTGGGTGAACTGTTTGCTATGATAAATTATTTAAATCCTAGCCAAAAGCAGTATATTGAAAAAGGTATTGTTGAATTTAATGAAAGATTAAGTAGGTAAAACAAAAAATGCTCTAATTTTAATAGAGCGTTTTTTTATATATCTTTTTATGTATTTAATTGACTAAATTTTTGTAAATATGTAAAATCAAAGTGTCAAAATTTTGACAATGGGGATTTATTATGAAAGAGTTTTTTGCTTACTTTTTTGGGCAAGGTGAAGAAGTTGAATTCAGATATTTTTCACTTGCTCATATTTTGCCGATTGTAATGCTGCTTGGTGTAATTGCATTACTTGTTATTTATGGTAAAAAAGTTAAAGATTGGAAACATGAAGGAAAACTTCGTTTGGGTTTGGCTTTAACTTTGATTATTACTGAAATGTCATATTTTTGGCGTTTGGTAGGGGTTGAAAGTTTAAATGCAAATCCTGTTGACCATTTACCAATTACTGTTTGTGGTTGGGCAATCATTTTTAGTTCTTACTTGATTGTAACAAAAAGTCAAAACTTGTTTGATATTGTTTATTTTTGGGTTTTTGCTGGTAGCACATTTGGATTATTAACACCAACAGTTATTACATATTGTGGTCCAACCAGATTTAGATATTATCAATTCTGGCTTGAACATACATTGGGATATGTTGTGTTGTTTTACATGATGTTTGTTCATGGTATGCGTCCAAACATAAAATCAATGATTAAATCATATTGTGCGCTTGTTGTGTTGGGAACAGTTGCAATTGTTGCAAATAGCATGCTTCCAGGTGCTAACTATTTGTTTATGGCAATGACGGAAGATGCTGCATCAATTTTGGATATTCTTCCAAAAAATTATGTTGTTAGGGTTATTATTATGGCTTTGGCAATTGCAGCATTGTTTGTGGTAGCTTATCTTCCTTGGTTGATAAAAGATATTAAGTCAAAAAAGAAATTAGCGCTTGCTAGTGGTGCTGAACCCAACGAAACAGTGGTTAGCGAACCAGTTACAGAAACTGTTGAAACAAAACAAGTTGAAGAACAACCAGAAAAACCAAAAAGAAAAACAACCAGAACAAAAAAATCTGAATAAATTAAAGAAAGCAAACAATCTTGTTTGCTTTTTTTATAAGATTGACGCAATTAATATGTAAAAGTTTTATTTTGTGTTAAAATAGAATTGGAGATTTGCACAAATGAAAAGAAGTTTTTTGTCAATCATTTTAATATTCATGTTTACAATTAGCTGTTTTGCTGGTTGTGGAAATAACGGAAGCTCTGAACCAAGGGTTAATTTTTATATTGGCGAAACGCTTTATTACACAATGCAAACAACTGGCAACAAAGTTTTGCAATTACCAAACGACCCTTCAAAACAAGGGTTTACTTTTGAAGGGTGGTTTTATGATAAAGATACATGGGTAAATCCATTTACAAAATATGATTTTGCTGAAAAAGCAATAACTCAAAATGTTAATGTTTATGCAAAGTTTAGGCAAAATAGAATAAATTATAACATTAGGTTTTACACTTATAGTAATTTGTATGCAACAGTTAAAACCGCAGGTAATGAAACAATAACGTTGCCACAAGATCCAATAAAACAAAATTATACTTTTGCTGGCTGGTATTATGATGATAATACGTTTGAAAAACCATTTACTGCCGATGCTTATGCATTAAAAAAATTAGCGCAAGATGTTAACATTTATGCAAAATTTACACATAACGATGGAACAATTTATAAAATTGTTTTCGTTGTTGAAAATGAAGAATATTCGGTAATTGAAACAGCGGGAAATAATGCATTAACAACCTTCCCAGCAAATCCTAATAAAACCGATTACATTTTTATGGGTTGGTTCTTCGATAAAGATAAATGGGAACAACCATTTGATGCTTACACATATTCTCAAAAGTATTTAACCGACAATGTTACAGTTTATGCATACTTTAAAGAACCTGAACCTGAAAAATTCACAATTTCGTTTATTGTTGACGATAAGGTTTATAGCACACTTGAAACTGCCGGTCATGAAGGTGTAACATTGCCAGATAATCCAGCAAAACTAGATTACGATTTTGTTGGTTGGTATTTTGATGATGTGTCCTTTGAAAAAGAATTTAATTATGACTATTACGAAAACATATCTTTAACTGAAAATATTCAGGTTTACGCTAAGTTTGTTAAGAAGGAAGTAACAGTTGTTGACCGATTCACAATCACATTTAGTGTTGATGGGGCAACTTATGCAACTCTTCAAACATTAGGTAACGAAACATTAAAACTTCCAGATGTACCATTTAAGGAAGATTACACATTTGATGGCTGGTATTTTGATGATGAAAGTTTTGAACAACCTTTGGTTGAATCAACATTTGAATCTTCTGCATTAACAGGAAATGTTACGGTTTATGCTAAATTTATTCCAGACGTTTACGAAAGTGATTTGGAATATAAGTTGTCAGATGATGGCACATATTATATTGTTGTAGGGTTGGGAGCTAGTGTGAATGCAAAAAATATTCTAATTCCTAACACTTATAACGATTTGCCTGTAAAAGAAATTGTTGGTGCAACCTACGACGAACATTTTGTAAAAGTGTATGACGGGGTGTTCTACGAAAGTTCTGTTAGAAAGATTAAAATTTCGGCCAACATTGAAAAAATAGGTAGATGGGCAATTGCAAGATGTTTCAATTTGGTTAAAGTTGAGTTTGAAGAAAATTCAAAATTACACACAATTGAAGATTTGGCTTTTAACTATTCACAAGCCTTAACAAGCATTACTTTGCCTAAGGGGGTAACAAAATTACCACAATATGCATTCTCTAATTGTGATGCGTTAACATCGTTTAAGTTTGAAGATTCATCAACATTTACTGAATTTGGTCCATATGCATTGTATAGCACAGGCATAACAGAATTAGATTTGCCAGAAAATTTGACCAAAATTGGTGAACATTGTTTTGCTGATTGTGCAGATTTGGCAAAAATTACTTTCCATAAAAAGATAAAAACAATTGATACAGGTGCGTTTAACGATTGTAGAAAGTTAAAATATGTTGAGCTTGAAGATACCGATGCTTGGTGTGGGGTTGATATTGCAGATCCTTGGGCTGTTCCATTTAACTGGGCAAACGGCTTCTATCAAAATGGCGAACGTGTTAAAAATCTTGTAATTTCGGAAGGCGTAAAAGAAATTAAAAAGTTTGCATTTGCTGATTGTACACTAATTGAAAGCATAACAATTCCATCAACCGTTGAACTTATGGAATCTTGTGCATTTGCCGATATTTTAAGGTTGAAAACACTTAACTATAATGCAAAAAATTGTAAGTTAAACTTTTATCATTCTTCTTCACACTATTACATTTTTGAACATTGTGGCTCTTACTCATTAACTTCAATGGCTCCTGGATATCAATATCCGGAAGGTGCAAAACATATAACAGTTAACATTGGCGCAAGTGTTGAATCGCTTCCTAAAAACTTGTTTAATTATGCGGGTGGCGGATTCCAACCATTAATTAAAGTGATAAACTTCTTGGGTGAAACACCACCAGAATTTGGTGAAAACTGGATTAAAGCTGTTTCGTTGTTGGAAAATGTTACAGTTCCAGCTGGAACAGAACAGGCTTATTTAACAGCATTAGGCTCATATTATGAAAAATTTTTAAATGTTTAATAACACTTAAAATGGAAAACACACAATAATTTAATTGTGTGTTTTTTTTGTTTTAATTTTATAACATTATTAATTTTAATTAATAAAAATAAAATTTGTGCTATAATGAAAACGGAATATCTATAACTAAGGGGAAAATTGTGGATAGAATTAGTGAGCTAAAACTAATGAGACCATAATTGATACGCTAGGACAATATAAACGTTCAATTCAAAAATATGAGGGAAAGTTTAAGGAAGATTAAAACTTTAAAGGTGGTTTATGGAAAAAGAAATAAAAGAAGCTTCACAAAGTGTTCAAATTTTGTATGATGCATTAAAACAATATAATGTTACAGGCTTGTACGATAAAGTTGTTGTTGGTAAATATAATCCGTTTTTGGTTGTAATGCCGGATGTTGCAAATGGTGATATTGAAAGTCCAAGCAATATTTATATAGATGTTGAAGAATATGGTGTTGATGATAAAGATGGGTATTTAAGCGGTGAGTTTACACTAAATTTTGGATTTTCACATTCACACTTTACATATGGCTACGTTGGTGGAACAGTTGAACAAATTGCTAACGATATGGCAAATGCAGTTCATTTAATTCAAAAAGGCGAAGTTTATTCTTTCAGATATGTTTCTGGCTTGCAGATGGCGGGTTTTAGGGAAATGTTGTCTGGATATAAAAATCCACAAGAAAGTTTTGAAGTTGAACAAATTATTCAATATTACGAAAACACATACCGAAAAGAGGGTATGCCAAAATTCATTGAAGATGAAGAAACGCTAGCTGAAATTGAAAAGATACTTGGAAAATCAAAAACAAAAGTTATGTTTTATCGTTTTAACGAAAAAGAACCAACAGAAGTTGAATTGTTTAATTGTGAAGATTAGTTGAAGGGGGATTTATGAAAAAATTAAAAAATAAAAATATTGTAGGAATAATTGTTACAACATTATTTATGTTGATTGTTGCTCCTGTAATTTTTGCAGGCTGTTCATTGTTTGATGGCTTGGGTGATTCTGGAACAATTAAAATTTCTACACCAGAAGAATTTATGGCTATGGAATATAGTTCGCAAAAACAAAAAACGTATCAATTGGCTAACGATTTGGATTTTAATGGAATTGTTTACGAAAACAAATCCATGGTGTCTGGTGAAAAATTCACAAATGTGTTGGATGGTAAAGGTTATACCATTAAAAATATTACAGCAATTGGTGAATATGCAAGCTTGTTAGGCATTATTCATAATGGTGCAATAGTTAAAGATTTAAAACTTGAAAATGTTTCATTTACTGGTGGAAACTATTGCGCAGGAATTGCTGGTGGTTACACAGCACTTAGCACGGGAGTTGAATTAAATAATATAGAAATTAAAAGTGGTGTTATTGGAAGCCCATATTCTATGTATGTTGGTGGAATTCTTGGTTCAGACACTGTTTCTTGGTCGTTTACAGGGTTGTCAATTGAAAACTGCAAAAACTATGCAACTATAAATGGTAAACATTGTGTTGGTGGCATTGCTGGTGTTGCATACAATCCTACAATAAAAAACTGTGAAAACCACGGTAACATTGTTGATAGTGAAGGTGTTGTTACATCAGAAAGTTCTATTGTAAACATTGGTGGAATTGCAGGATTTGTTGCAATTCATAGTGATGGCTTTGTTATTAAAGAATGTATTAACACCGGTAAGGTTTCATCTGCAAACTTGGATTATGCTGGTGGAATTGTTGGTAGAATTGGAGCTTCGAAAGGTGAACTTTCAGATTGCGAAAACAATGGTGAAATAAGTTGTAAAACATATGCAGGTGGCATTACTGGTGGGTTTAAAGAAGATGCTATCTCAAGTGTAATAATTGGTGGAAACACAAACTTTGGTAAAATTGTTGCTGAAAACACTGCTGGTGGAATTATTGGTTTTGCATGTAAAAATGTTGCTTTAAGAAATAACAATAATGGCATGGCTGGTGAAAACAATTATGGTTATGTTTGTGCTGAAAATTATGCAGGTGGAATTGCTGGTCAAGCATCGGAATCAACAATTGAACGTAGCACTAACAATGGCGAAGTTGGTTCAACAACTATTGGTCAATTTCATGGTAGTTGTAATGTAGGTGGAATTGTTGGTAAAACATTTAACACAACAATTAATGGTTGCATAAACTGGGGAAATCTTAATGGTACAGGTGTGATTGGTGGAATTGTTGGAACAGTTGAAGCAACGGTAAATGTTTCAATTAAAGAAAATTCTAATAGTGGTGATATTACATCAGATTCTAGAAATCACAAATCAACAGTAGGGTTTGTTAATTTAGGCGGTATTATTGGTAAATTACAATGGTGGGGCACAAATGTTAAAAAGATTGATTTAACATATAGTGCAAATTATGGTGATTTCTTTGTAACACATGAACAAGGTTATATTGGTGGTATTGTGGGTCATGCTTCACACAAAAAAGAACCAGCATTAACTGTTGAACAAATGAATAGTATTTTAGAAATGAATGATTTTACAACTAGATGTAATGTTCAAAAAACAAAATGTGATACTTGTTCACCATATTTACAATGCAATGCTGTTTTTGGTGGTTTTCCGGGAAATATTGAAATAACAAGCAATATGGCCACATTAAACAATCAAAAAAGTCGTTTATTAGATGTTGAAGAAATTACTCAACAAATTACAGAGTAAAAGGGGTGGTAAAAAATGAAAACAAAATCTTTTACTTTAATTTTATCTTTTCTATTTATTATATTGTTTAGCCCATTTTTGTTGGCTGGTTGCAATACATATCCGGATAAAACCATTTATGAAATTTCAACAGCTGAACAATGGAATGAATGTGTTAGGCTTGGTTTTCCTACTGAAATGGATATGGGGAAAACATGGATTGGAACTCCTTATGTTCCAACAATAACAAAATATGTTTTAAAAAATGATATATCCTGTTCAAATTTTAACAATGAAAATCCTACTATTGAAAGTTACAAGGCAAATTTGGAAAATTATTCTTTATCGCAAGAAGAAGTAATAACTAATGTTTATAAAACATCTGATTTTGTTTTAGACGGTCAAAATCATAAAGTTTCTGGTTTTTCTGTTTATAGCAAATATTATGCAAGTGTGTTTGGAATGGCAAAAAATGCAACAGTAAAAAACATTGTTTTTGAAGATGTTAAAATTGAAGGATCAACTTATGTTGGTGGGTTGTTTGGGTATGTTGAAAATGCAAACATTGAATTAGATAATGTAAAAATTACTAGTTCGCAAGATGATTTAATTTCTGAAATTGGTGCATCAGAAAGTAGTAATGCTGTTGGTGGATTAATTGGATATGCAAAAAATAGTGCTATAAAAATTAGGAATTGCAGAGTTCAAAACACAAAGATTGGTGATCGTGGAACAAAAAATGTGGGTGGACTTATTGGTTATATGTACACTTCTGAAACAAATGCCTTACCAGCTTATTCTGAAGTTTGGTTTAGTGAACTTAAAGGGGATGAATCTGTTGGTGGTGCAATTGGTTGTTTTGAACAAAGCTATTTAAAACCATTTGTTGTAAATTTTATTAATTTAAAAAACTGTGGTTCATCTGTTACTGCAAATTCAGGCTATGCTGGTGGAATTATTGGTAGAATAACATATTCCGATGGTTCCGATATTAGATTTATTGGTTGCGAGAATACTCTTTCTGCTGGCAAGGTTGAAGTTGTTTCAGGAAGCCATTCGGGTGGAATTTTGGGTTTCGCTGATTGGACTGGTTCGGCACTTAGGGTTCCAGAAGGTGATAGATTTACTTTTGAAAATTGTAAAAACTTTGCAAAAGTGACTGCTAGTAAAAAATATGCTGCTGGTGTTGTTGGATACTTGGGTTCATATCTTTGGGAAGCTGATTTTATAGGTTGTGAAAACAATGGGCAAATTAAGTCAAACACTTTTACTGCTGGAATTGCAGGTTACTTGTCAAAAATGATTTTAGGATCTAAGAAATTCTATACATTTAGTAGTTGTAGAAATACTGGAAATATTATGGGTGGAATGTATGTTGCAGGAATATTAGGTGCTGCAGATGAAGTGACGCCTGTATTCAAAAATTGCAAAAATGAATCACAAGAAAACTATATTTCTGGATATGAATTTATTGGTGGGATAAGTGGATTTTGTGGTGATTTTGAAAACTGCACAAATTCTATGATGATCAAAATAAATGGTTCTATCACGGTTCAAACAAATTTAAGATATGATGGTAACTATGTTGGTGGCATTGCAGCATATTGCAAACTAGGTTCTAATTTTAAAAATTGTTCAAATACTGCAGAAATTAAAGTGTACAACAAAAAGGCAGATATTGATGTAAGATATGTTGGTGGTATTTGTGGTGAATCAACAGATGCGTTGTATGAAAATTGTTCAAATTCTGGAAAAATAACTGCCGACAGATATGTTGGTGGAATTGTTGGCCATAGTTATGGAATTCAATTTAAAAACTGCTCTAACACTGGTGTAATTTTTGCTAACGATTATGTTGGTGGTATTGGTGGCTGGGTTTCAAATCCAAACATTACTATTGTTAAAATTGAAGATTGTTCAGCAACAGGAACAGTTTATGTGTTAGGTCAACTTGAAAGGGGAACTGAAGATGACTATACTTCTGACTTGGTTAAAGGTCATGGTGGTGTAATGTTTGGCAGAATTGATTCTGTTTTGGTAACAAGTGGTTGCACAATTAAAAATGTGACTGTTACTGGTGAGATTTATATTGTTAATAATGCAAACTATATTGGTGGTTTTGCAGGATATGCAACAGATTTAAATAATGTTATTTTAAGGCAACTGATTGATGTAAACTCAAATGTTAATGTGAAATATAATTTGTATAGATGTAAAAATCTTTCTGAGTTCTCTACTGTTAATATGTTTTATGGTGTTAATGTGTTTGGTGAAGTTGATGAAGAAATTAGTTTGGGTATATTTAATAATCCATACACAACTGATAAAAGTGATTATGTTAACGAAGATTAATTTAAAAAAGACACAAAATTATTGTGTCTTTTTTTTGTAACTAGTTTAAATTTGGTTCATAAAATTTATTATTGTGCTATAATGGAATTGTAATAAATTTTTAGGGGTATTAATATGGAAAACAACTTTGAAGATTTAATTGTTGTTGGCGATAAAAAACGTGGAATTTTTAACAAACGCACATGCCAATATGTTTTAAATAAAGACTATGATCGTGTGTTATTGTCACAATGTGGCAACCATATTGTCAAAAACTATACATATTTTGATGAAATTGATGAAAAAACAGGTGAAACTTATCAACGTCGTGAAACTGTTTTTAATGCAATTGTTAATAATGATGGTAAATTAACAGAGTATAAAGACTTAGTTTTTTGTGATAAATTTATTGGTGATGTTGCTGTTGCTTATTCTAAAAAATCAAACAGGAGACATTTGGTGAATTGCAAGGGTGAAATATCGTCTGATGGTTTCGATAGAATAGAATATATAAATTGTGGACTGTATTACGCTTTTAATTTAAGAGATAATGAAAATTATAATCCTAATATTGCTGAGCTGAGTGACCGTTGGTTTGTTGAAGATTTAAGGCTTATTAACAAAAAAGGTGAAGTGCTACCATTTACATTGGTTTTAGATGGCATTGAAAATCCTATTTATTCTAAAATAAAAGAGATTAATTCTTTTAAAAGTTTTGTTAATGCAATTAAAAAATATGGTTGTGGAATTGCCCATGTTGGCTTTACTTACGTTGAGCCAAAATCAATTAGTGAATTGTTGCAAGTAATAAATGCTGGTATAAATTATGTAAAGCAAAATAGCAAAGATATTTCGGAAGTGCTATCGCTTGTTGGTGTTTTTTCAAGAAGTTTAATGATGAAAGAAATTGAATTAGACGTAAAATTTAACGACATTGAATTTGATTTAGAAATGTTGTGTTTGGGTATTGAAATTAATTATTACAAAAAACAAATAATGGGAACATTAATTGAACCAATTTATAAATTCAATAAACTATTACACAACAAATAAATTTAATTTACATAAGGATTAAAATAATGGAAAACAAAAAGTATGATAAGCTGTTTGCGTATTATCATTTGGCAACAGCTGTGTCATTTGTAATACTTGAAGCGGCAGGTTTAGAAAAAAACAAAAAAAGTATGGCTTTATTTTTCCCAGACATACAAATGCATTTCAAAGAAGGATTTGCAAGGGTTAAGGGTTGTCAAACCACAAAACAAGAATTGGCACCATTTAAAAAGTTTTATGAAGTATATATGGGGCCTGGTGGTGTATTCCAATTTAAGGATGGTGGCTGGAAAGCATATAACCCGGCTAGATGGAAAACACCTGAAATGCTTGAAGCATTAAAAGATATGTCAGTTGTTATTAAGGATTTGAATAAGGATTATTTGAGTAGTTTGCCAGATTTGCCTGCATCAGAAGTTAAACTTACAGAAGAATCGCCTGAGGCTGACAAAAAGAAACATTCTACTCAAATGGAATATTGTGTTTCAAGAGGTGCGTTTGCAATGAATGCATTTTTTGAAGACCTTGTAGAAAAAAAAGAACGTATATATGGTTTCGACACAGTTCAAGGTAAAGCATTTGATATTTTTTATGCAGGTGTTTTTGGTGAGGGGGAAGGTGCAGCTCAAGCTGAACTTGAAGCTTTTGCTGAAAAAATGAAACAAAAAGAAGAAGAAAAAAATAAAAAAGAAAACGAACAAAATGTAGTAAAGAAACAACCTGAAAAACCTCTTGATCCAAAACAGACACAAAAAC
>JAZRJQ010000065.1:0-9971 GCA_045645925.1 Clostridia bacterium
CCATATCTAATTGGGTCAACGTCGGTAATACCCATAAGGTATGCAACAATACTACCAACACCAGAACCACGACCAGGGCCAACCGATATTCCCCTTTCACGTGCTGCATTAATATAGTCCCAAACAATAAGATAATATTCAACATAACCAAGCCTTGAAATTGTTTCAATTTCGTACTCAATTCTATCTCTAATTTCTTTTGTTTCTTCTTTATATTTTTTCTTTAAACCTGCTTCAATCAAATCCCTAAAATAATCTTTTGGTTCTTGACCTGTAACTGGTTTGTATTTTGGATACATATATTTACCATAAGTTAACTTAAAGTTACACTTATCAGCAATTTCAATTGTGTTTGCCAACGCTTCTGGATCGTTAGGAAATGCTTTAATCATTTCTTCTTCGGTTTTAAAATAAAATTCATCGTTAGAGAATTTCATTCTGTCAGGATCGTCTAATGTTTTTTGCATTTGAACACACATTAAAACGTCTTGCATTTCTGCGTCTTCACGATAAATATAATGCACGTCGTTTGTTGCAACAGTTTTAATGTTATGTTTTTTAGCAAACTCACGCAACTTTTCGTTAACCATAATTTGTTCTTCTAAACCATGGTTTTGAAGCTCCAAATAATAATCATCGCCAAACAAATTTTTAAACCACAAAATTTGTTCTTCTGCTTCGTCAAATCTGCGTTGCATGATAAGTTGTGGAATTTCACCAGCCAAACATGCACTTAAACAAATTAAACCTTCACTATGTTTTTCCAAAGCTTTATGGTCAATACGTGGCTTATAATAATAACCATCTTCAAAAGCAATTGTGTTTAGGTGGCATAGGTTATGATAACCTGTTTCATCTTTTGCAAGTAACACCAAGTGGTTAAGTTTTGTTTTACCTTGTTTAACGGTTAAATCATCACAAGAATAAAACTCACAACCAAAAATTGCTTTAATACCATTATCTTCACAAGCATCAAAAAAGGCAACTGAGCCATACATGTTTCCGTGGTCAGTAATAGCAACGGCAGGCATACCATATTCCTTACAAACTTTTGCAAGTTTTTTAATTCTGGCAGCACCATCTAACAAACTATATTCGGTATGAACATGTAAATGCACAAAATTGCCCATTTATTACTCCTTGTCTTGTTCTAATTTTTCTTTTTGTTCTTGTTTTATTTCTTCTGCTATTTTTAAAATTTTGCTAAATCTATGGTTGATTCCACTTTTGCTAACTGGTTCGGAATATAACAACCTTAACTTTTCAAGTGGCTCATCAGGATTTGCTAACCTAATTAAGCAAAGTTCTTGTAAACTTTCTTCTAAATTTTCAAAACCAATTGTTTCTTTAATTAAATTGATTGCTGCAAGTTGTTTAACACTTGCTTGAACCATTTTGTTCAGGTTTGCGTTTAGGCAGTTTGTTTGTCTGTTAACGTTGTTTCTTAAATCCCTAATGGCTGCTTCGTTTTGTAATTTTAACACAGCCTTGTTTGCGCCAACCAATGCCAAAATATCGCAAATAACTTGATATTCCTTAATGTAAACAAGTGGATTGTTTTTTCTAACAGTTGTTTTAGCATGAATATCAAAATGCTCTAACAATTTACAAAAATCATGCGCTGTTTGTTCAAAGTTAAACACAAATTCCAAGTGATATCCACTATTACTTTTGTTTTCGTTATCGTAGTTTTTTATAACAATATTGCTTGTTGCACAACTAATAAACGCACCACGAATATAGTTTATTTTACAACATTCTTCTTGCATAACAAAAGGGCTTATGCCGTTAGCAAATGTAATGTTGTTTTGTTCATCCATCTCCCAAATACCACAATCAAACAAAATTTGTTCACTAACTGTGCTTGGAATTGTAATTTTATACTTAATAATTTTAAACCCTAAATTTTCTTCTGCTAAACAAAGTGTACACTCTTCGCCATAATATTGTTTAACAATACGGTTTACAGTATCAAAAAGTTCAGGTGTGTCAGTGTGAATTGCAATTGTATGTTTTCCACTTGATAACGACAACTGACCAGACCCTTTAATAAGCGCACTTAAATAAGCGATTGCACAACAATCGTTTTTTATTTCAACTTTTAATACTTCTTGTTTTGCATCTTGAGCAAATGACATATGTCACACTCCTAATATTTTTTATCTAAATTGTAATTTTTAAATTTTGGAACATCGTTTAAGTTCACAATTTGTGATTTTGGCAAATTTAATCTTTCAATAACTGCAAAAACACGATTTGGTTTTGCAATATGGTCACACAAATGTGCATCGGAATTAATAACAAATTTTACACCTGTTTCAAACATTTCCAAAATTTGTTTATCACTTAATTCTTCAATGTGTCTGGTGTTAAGTTCAATGTAAGTTTCGTGTTCTTTTGCAACTTTTGCAATTTGAACAGGGTCAACTTTAATGCGAAAGTTTAAATGAGCAACAATATCAATTTGGTTTTGTTCAATTGCTTTAATGTATGCTTGTGTGTTTTTTTCAATTCTTTTTTTTGTGTTGCATTTTAGCATGCTTGGAAGCCAAAAATTAAAGAAATTTTTAACGCTGTATGGTTTATATGTTAAATGATAGCCAAGAACCAAAACTTCAAAATTGTTACGTTCTTCTTTGGTTACATCAATTCTGCCATCCAACCCCATCAAGTTGGTTTCAACACCATGCAAAATTTCAATGTTATACTTATCTTTTATTGAATTTATTGTTTCAGTTTGACGTTTGTAATCTTCCCTAGAAATACCGTTTGCCATATGTGAAAATGAATGGTCGGTAATAGCAATTTGCTTTAAACCTTTGTTAACTGCATTTTTAACATTTTCTTCTAGGGTTGATTTACCATCGGAATCAACTGTGTGTGTGTGATAGTCGCCAAATATAACCATTTTTAACACCTTTTACGTTTTAAACACCGAAAAAACTTACATAAATAATATTTATGTAAAATTTCAAGTCTACCAATTATACCATATTAAAATATTTTTTTAAATTAAATTTTCAGTTCAAAAACAAATTTACAATAATTGTTAAAAATACACAAAATCTATTCAACAAACTCAATTTCTTCTTCAATTACAATATTATGTTCAGCTTTAACTCTTTGCTTAATGTTTTTTACCAACTCTTTAACATCGGAACATGTAGCATTGCCAACGTTAACAATAAACCCTGCATGTTTTGGGCTTACCATTGCCCCACCAACACGTGCACCCTTTAAACCAAGGTCATCAATAAGTTTACTAACAATTATGCCATCACAACGTTTAAACACACTGCCAGCACTAGGTTTATCTAATGGCTGTTTTTCTTTTCTCATGTTCATCACTTGTTTCATTCGTTCTTTGTTGCAACCACTACAAAATTTAAAATCAACCGAAATTATCACTGCATTTTTTAAACCACTGTGCCTATATGCAAACTCACATTCTTGGTTGGTTAAATAATTAACCTTGCCATCAATAATAGCAGTAACACCCAACACAACATTTTTTGTTTCAAAACTATATGCACCAGCATTCATAACAACGGCACCACCAATTGAGCCTGGAATACCAAAAGCATCTTCTAATCCACCCAAATTATGTTGTTTATAAAAATTACACAACTGGTTTAACGTAACACCTGCAAAAACTTGCACATAATTTTCATATTTTCTTATTTCATTTAAACCAAGCATGCTAACAACAACACCTTTAAACCCCTTATCAGCAAACACAACATTTGTGCCATTTCCTAAAACATAGTGTTTTATTTTTTTATCACACAAATAGTCTAATAATTCCAACAGCTCATGAACACTACCAGGTTTAACAAAATATTTTGCTTTTCCACCAATTTTAAAACTGGTATGTTTTTTCATGCTTTCATAACATTTCACATTTCCAGTTTTAACAATATTTTTTAATTTTAAAAACATAAAAAGCCCCTTGAAATATTTATTCAAAAGGCTTTTAGAATTGTTAATCTTTATGAAAATAATTATATATTAATTCAGCAAACTTTTTGTTTATCCCCTTAACTTGCATAAGTTCTTCTTTGCTTGCTTTTTTAATTTTGTTAATATCCCTAAAATGGCTTAACAATGCCATTTCTTTAACCTTTCCAACGCCATCAATTTTGCTTAGTTCACTAACCAATGCGTTTTTGTTTCGTAAACTTCTATGAAAGGTAATTGCATAACGATGGCTTTCGTCACGCACTCTTTGCAACAGTTTTAAAGCATAATCATCTTTACTTAAAACTATTCCATCGCTTTGGTGTGGTTTAAAAATAATTTCATCTTTTTCAGCCAAAGAAATCATAGGAATATTTAATTCAAAACTATTTAACACACCATATGCATAGCCTAATTGACCTTTTCCGCCATCAATTAAAATTAAATTTGGACGGGTTGAAAAACTAACATCGTCACCACTTAATTCGCCTAATCTTCGGGTAAGAACCTCTTTCATACACTCAAAATCGTTATTCTCCCCAACCACGGTTTTAATTTTAAACTTACGATAATGTGAATAGTTTGCTTCGCCATTTGTAAACACAACCATGCTTGCAACCATGTTTGTTCCACTAATGTTGGAAATATCAAAACCTTCAATTCGAATAGGTAATTCTGGCAGATTCAATCTTTCTTTTAATGCTTTTACTGCGCCAATTGTTTTTTGTTCGGCAAGTTGTTGTTTTTCGGTGTTCTTTTCCAAATATTCCTTAGCATTTACTTCTGCCATGGTAAGCAATTTCTTCCTAACACCTATTTTAGGAACAACCACCTTAACTTTTGTTTTGGTGAATTGGTTTAAATAATTTTCCACAACATTTCCTAAATCCACCGGAAACACAACTTCAGTAGGCACGGTTGAACTGTTAGGATAGTATTGTGTAACAAAATCGGTTAACACTTCTTCTGCGTTTAAATTAATATCAACCACATTGAAGTTGTTAAGCCCCATAATTTTTCCAGCACGAACAACCAAAACAGAAATTACAGATGATACACCATTTGTAAAATATCCTAACACATCAATATCGCTAGCATGGGTAAGTTCAGTAATCATCTTTTCGTTAAGCATGTTAACCATTTTCAAATTGTTTCTATACACTATTGCTTTTTCAAAGTTCTCAGTTTCGGCACAAGCCATCATCTTTTGTTCTAGCAACTTTTTAGCATAAGTTGTTTCACCATTTAAAAACGCAATTACTTTGTCTATTTCCTTTCGGTAATCTTCTTTTGATATTCTACCTGTACATGGTGCATGACATAATCCCAATTGATAATTTAAACATTCACGCTTTGCAGTTTTGCCTTTATTAAGGTTTAATCCACAAGTTTTTAGTGCAAATGTTGTATTAACAAAATCCAGCAATTCCCTACCATTAACAGAACCAAAATACGGCCCGAAATACTTAGCACCATCACGTTTAAGTCGTCTGGTAAGTTCAACAACCGGATAATCTTGTTTTAAATCAATTTTTAAAAACGGATGTGCTTTACCATCTTTTAAAAGTATGTTGTAAAATGGTTGATGCTTCTTAATTAAATTTGCTTCTAGATTTAAAGCTTCAAGTTCGGAGTTAGTAATAATATAGTCAAAAGTTTTAACACTATCTGCCATCAATTGAACTTTTGATTGTTTTACGGTGTTCAAAAAATAAGTGCTAACCCTGTTTTTTAAGTGCTTAGCCTTACCAATGTAAATTATTGTGCCATGTTCATCACGCATTATATAAACACCCGGGTTCATTGGCAAATTGTGAACACGTTCTTTAATGCTTTCAATGTATTTATTCATCGGTTTAATTATAAACAATAAACTTAAAAATTACAACTATTTACATTTTATGCTTGCAACAAGTAGTTTACACCACCCAGCATAACTTCATTTATTCTATCGTTTTTAATGGAATAATATATAATCTTTCCATCACGTTCACAACTAACAGCACCAAAAGTTTTTAAAAACTTTAACTGATGGCTAACTGTTGTTTGATTTATGTTTAGTGTAACCGACAAATCATTAACACACATTTTACCCAAACTTAACGCAGTTATAATTTTTACTCTTGTAGAATCAGAAAACATACTAAAAAAATTAGCCAATTTTTTTAAAGTTGCATCGTTGGGCATATATTCACTTAACACATCTTTTTGGGTGCTTGGTAATACAATTAAATCTTTCATACAAAAATTTCCTTATTTATTAATTTACTATACAAATGTTAGTAATTACAATTTTACATTTTAATTACGTTTTTAACAAAAATATATCGTAAAACATATTAGTTAATAATATCAAATTTTGTAAAAAGGGAGAGAATTTATGAACTTTTCGAACAACGTTCTACTAGTGTTATTACTTTCAATTTTTGCAGGTGCAACAAACACCGAATTGAACAACAACACCAACTTCTTACTTCTTCTACTACTTTCACTATCTAATAACAATTTGCTTACAAACTCTGGTTGTGGATGTAACAACGGCTGTGGATGTAACAATAATTGTGGTTGCAACAGTTGTGGCTGTGGATGCAATAGATAATAAAAAAAAGACAGTTAAATAAACTGTCTTTTTGTTTACGCATAATATCCTGTATACCCACCTACAAAATGACTAGGACGATTTGTATAAGGAGTAAATTTATCATAATAAATTTTAAATGGCAATCCTTCATCATAGCGATAATTTGCATTACCACCCACAAAGTCAAAATTAACTGCATCCACATTGTAACAATACACTGCTTCTATATTTTTATATGCAGACAAATCAATTCTTATAGAAAAAACGTGTACAGCATCAAGAATATCTTCCCATTTAGGAAGAACTAGTATTTGTACATCTTGTGGTATGTAAGCGTAAAAATCTTTTACCAAATCCCCATTTACTTTTTCTGGTATATAGAACACTTTTTTGCCATCTCTAATTTTTATTCTATTTTCATACTCTTTATTTGTACACAAATAATCGATTTGCACAAAATCCACATCTTGTCCTGCAACATTATAGGTTGTTGTACTAAAAACATAACCTTCGGAAATATTTGAAGTTCCAGACCCCAACTTCTGCGCAGACAATCCATCAATTGTAATAGGGTACATGAAAAACATAATAAAATACATTGCCATACCCACAATCAACGATCCAAAAGGAACTATGACATTAACTATTTTGTTTACTCTAAACTTTTTAGCATGCACACATACAACCAACACACTCATAAATATCAACAAAACAAAAACTATATGAAAATCTATAAACGTCTCACCAAACTTAAAGTACGATTTAGTTGTTAGACACAATGCCACAAACCACACCCCCAACACCACAGGCACAGCCAAAAACATATAATACAACCATTTTGCTATACTTTTTGAACGAGCAAAATCTTTCCAGTTTTTATTTTTTAATTCTTTATGCTTTTGCTTTTGCAACTTTGTAAATGCCAAAAAGTTATCCAAATCCTCAAAAGCGTCTAGCACTTTTTGCTCTTTTTCTGGTTTTAATAATTTTGTAACACCATCGGTTAATGTGGTAATATATCCCAACTTGCCAGCATCTACACCTTGCACAAAAACATTGTTTACCTTTGGCATATCATAAGGATTCATATCTTTGAATACTGGTATAAAACTATTTTTGGTTATACCATCTTCATTTCTAATTCTGTCGATAAATCTAGACCACTCATTTCTTACCCAGTTTGATTCTACATTCTCTTTACTAGTACCAACTAATATAAATAATTTACTAGTATGTAATGCTTTAAATATAATAGGTTCGTATTCATTACCCAGTCTGTCTTCTAGCGACTTTTCTGCAAAGAAAACTTTATAGTTTTTACTTGTTAATTCGTCATATATTTCTCTTGCAACTACAGAATCTTCAGTTTTATCTCCGTTAGCATCAGTCGCTTTGTATGAAATAAAGATATCGTACTCTTGCTCGTTTTTTAGTTGTCTTTCTATAGCCTTTTGAAGTTTATCAATTTCTTTTGCTTTTTGCTCAATAATTTCTTTTTGTTCATCAGTTGCTAACGAAATTAGCGTTTTGTAATATTCATTATCGTAAATTGAAGTAAAGTGAGCCCTATGGCAGGTAGGAATAAGCTTGCCTGTATAATTATCTTTTACATACTCTATACCATACTCAGAAAGTAAAATACCTTCATAAGCAGACAATTCACTACTATCTTTTTCTAGCACAAATTGATAACTCTTGATTGCCAAATCATAATTAAAATTAGCCCTATACAAATATGCATTGTTTAGCAATGCAACTATCTCTTCATTTTGTTTTGGCAACAGCATTGTAGAGCCACAATGAGCACACTTACCTATTGAACTATTAATATTTTCGATATCACTAGACCCACAACTAGGACATCTGATAGTTTCTATATTTTTCATTTGAAAATATCCCTTTGCATTGATACTTAATTATATCATACTTTGCAAATTTTTCTACTAAAACAAAACAAAAAAGACAGCTGGTATTAAGCCGTCTTTTTGCTATCTAGACATTATTAGACTTTTTTAATTCTGCCTTTATCTTACTGTAATTATCCACAAAGCTCTTCATTTCTACTTCTTTTTTCAAATAAGAAAAAGTTTGGTCTATATTATTTGAAATAACTTCATAAAATTGTTTTAATTTTTGTTTGTTTCTATTCTTATATAAAGTTACACCATCTACTTCATTCTTTTCATACTCAGCATTAACATCAAGCATTTTAAATACAACATTTGTATCTAAGGCAATTTTATGTTTATCTATAAGTTATTCACCTTTCTTTACCCTTACAGATTTTACCTTATTAAAATTTTTAACATCTTCTGTCGCCAAATTTAATTCTTTGGCCCAATACTCCACTTCCTCTTCTTCATTCATTTTTTCAAGTTTTTCACTTTCAGCAGTTCTTTGATTCTCCAACGACTTTGTTAGTTGTTTATATCTTGCACTATTAACTTTTTCCCTCTCCACCATTTTATCATAAGCTTTCATTTTTTCTTCTTTTTCAACTTTACTTAAATGTTTTAAACTTTTCTCATAATTTTTTCTCAAATCATTTTCAATCTTTGCCACTTCTTCTTCATAAGATTTTACTTTACCCATAATTATTCTCCCCAATATAGTTTTCTCTTACATAATACCACCTATAATCGTTTTTTACAACAAGAAAAAAAACACAGCTTAAATTGCCGTGTTTTATTTATCATTTTCACCAAGCATAATTTTATCTTTATATTCAAAAATTGTTTCATCAGAACTCATCATATCTTTTAATAATTTTTCTCGTTTCTTTCTAGGCATTTTTTGAATCATAGAATAAAACTCGTTTCTAGATTTTTCAAAATTATTCTTATCTTTACTTGCACTAAACTTCCTATTATATAAATCTTTAAGTGCTTCAATTTGTTCATCTTTTTCTTTTTGAGACAATCCCTTATCCATTCCCTGAATTGATTCAATTTCAATTCTTAAAACCTCTTCATTAAATGATAATAAATTCTCGCCAATTCTTTTACTCCATTCTTTCTTTAATTGATTGTATCTATCATCACTCATTATTTTTTTGCCTTCAAAATACTCTTCTGTATAAGAAGTTCTATATTCAGTAGTAAATCTTCTATATTCTTCCTTTATAGCAACTTCATCAAACAAACTTTGAAGCTCTTTATATTCTTTTTCAAATTTCTTTTTAAGGTCTTTATCTTTTTCTTTTAAACTATTCCTTAAAACCTCATTTTTGACTTTTGAAATTGCACCTAATAAATCCATAATCATTCTCCCAAACATAGTTTACTTTTACATAATACCACTTTTAATCGTTTTTTACAACAACAAAAAAACACAGCCAAACTTGCCGTGTTTTTTATGTTTATTACTTCTTTAAAATATCACGATAGTTGATACCCATAGCTTTCTTAACTGCATCTAGTGTTTGTTGAGCAGC
>JAZRJQ010000066.1:0-7570 GCA_045645925.1 Clostridia bacterium
CGTTTTCGCAGTGGATTGCATAAGCACCAGCACTTCCACCAATGGTATTACTTACACCTTCAACATATTCACTATATAATGTAAGGTTGGCAATATATCCACAACTCATATTGATAACAGGATTGGAATATCTTCCATCATAAGATTTTAAAATACATCTATTCTTATCAACACCAATAAGTATTATTTCCTTAGTGAACGCCTGAATTGTTCCAACGTATGTTCCTGGCATAATATAAATAACAGTACGTTCTTCTGTTTTTTCAACAGCCTCAACAACCGAAGTGTAATCACCTTTACCATCAGGCGACACAATAACTGTGTTACACAATTTGTATTGTTCAGGAACAAAAGCATTTTGTGTTTTATCACAATCACATGTTGATGGTTTTGCACATTCGCAATCAGATGTACAATTACAACACGAATCCTTTTCGTCACAACCAAAAAACATGCAACTTTGCAAACACAAGACAATTAAAATAATCATTTTAAAAAATTTTCTCATAAACATCTTTAACCTTTACTTACTTGCCGACTTAACCAAAAACTCATAAATTTTAACCATTGCAAAAGTGTCAAGTTTACAATACTCTAAAAGTTCTTGCTTTGTTTTTTCACGTTCAGCTTTTGTCATAGTTTTCATTTTAGGATAAATTATCATTGCTTCGTTTCCGTTATGAATACCTTGCAAGTTGTTATAATTTAAACTTGGGTCGTTAGGATACAATGCTGGCAAAATACTTTTTATGGAAATTGAATTTCCCATAAGTTTGTTATAAACTGCACCAGCCAAAAATGGCACAGCCAAATCTTTAATATTGTTTGCAATAACGTTTAATTTTTTACCCAACCTTGGATAAAGTTTTGCTAGTTCTCTAATTCTGTCACGTTCAAAAAATTTGTTGTATGCCAACACACAAGCATTTAAAGGAATATCTTTGCACAACCTTTTTGCAATTTGTTTGCGTGGGTCTTTAAACGACTTTGCAAAAAATTCTTTATGCTTAACTTCGCCACCTTTATGTTCAACATAGTGTAACGAATACTGAAACGGAATTGGTTGATATGGTTTTGATTTTTTGTAAGTTGGAATTCCTGATTGCACTGTTTCAAAATCAAGAAAATACAATGGATAACTAAGTGTGTTTAAAAATTTTTTAATTGCAGGCTTATCGATATTTGTTGGCAAATTTTTTAAAGTGTGAAACACTTGCATATTTTGTATGTGTCCCAAATTTTCACCAGTATTAAGTAAATCTTGAAAAGACACAACACCCTTGTTGTAATATGCAATTTTCTTTTGAATGCTTGTTGCATACAAATCAAACACCGATGGTGTTGGCAAATGTTTTGAACAATATTGCCAAAACCCACACGTGTAAGGGCTATGGCAATTCACACACAAATCAAATTTTGGTTCAGCTTTTTTATTTAATATTTTTTGTGCTGAAACTATATTTTTTTCCACATTTCCAATTTCTTTTTCAACGTGTTCATCAACATTTGTTATTTTAAATAATTGCGTTAAGTCCAACTTTTTGTCAAAAACATACTTATTGTTAACATTAACCACATTAATTGAAGTCACTTTAACACCACATTGCCCTAACAGAAATTTTTGAAAAGATAGCCCAATAATGTATGTGTGATGAAAAGCACTAGTTGAACTTTTTATTTCAAAAAGAGAATAACCATCGTTTTCTTTTTTCAACAAATCAACCGTACAAGTGCAATTGTTCCAAACAAAAGTTGCACCAGTTATTACTGGTTCGTTTGCATTTATTAACTCTGTTGTTTTGCTTGCAAGTTTGTTCACATCTGCTTTTTTGCCACAACATTGTTGAACATCCACAAAAGCACCAAATATGGTTTTTGCTAATGCACACACTTTGTTTGACCCTTCAATTCTGGCTAGGGCTGATTCGTCAGAAACAAGTTCTTCTGGTTTATTATTTTTTAGCCAAAGCATTTTTTTGCATTGGCAATAGTTACAATATTTTGATTTTGTTAACACAACTATTTCCCCTTTAATACTTCAAGTATATCACAAACAAAATTTCACATAAAACAAATTACAAACATTGAAACTTAAAATTAATTTTTTAAAAAACAAAAAACACCGTTATGGTGTTTTTGTAAAATTTTTAACTAACATAAACTTGCAATGTATCGTAAACATTTTTGCTAACGCCTTTAATTTTTGCTGTTATTGTGACTGGGAAATTAATTCCATATTGCGTTAATGTTGTTTCGTGTGCAGTAAGAACTCCGTTTTCATCAACACTAACTTTTGCAGGATTAGAACTTGTCCATTCAACTTCACGTGTGCTAGCATCAACCGAAGTTAAGCTATTATACCCAACACTTTTTAACGCAAAAATATCTAGTTTTAATGCAAACGTGCTTCCAACTGTTAACCTTTGTTCTGTTATACTTTTACCTGATGAATTTTTAATTGTGCAAAACTCAGCTTCAACTTTTGGAACATTTAATGAAATGCTTTTTGTTACGCCATTGTTTGCTGTTACTGTAATTGTTGATTGTCCGTGAACAATGGTTTTAAAGTATCCATCAGTTGTAACACTAATTATTTCCGGATTAGAACTTGTCCAAGCTAATGCTGTGTTATCTGCATTTGCTGGTGTTATTTTGGCTGTTATTTGTTTTGATGATGTTGAGAATGCAACTTTGCTAGCATCTCCTGTAATATATAAATCAATTTTTTCAACTTCAATAACATTTTTTACTTCTAATTCAAAACTATTTGAAATATTGTTTGCACCATTAACTGTAATAGTTGTTTTGCCTTCTGCAACACCTGTTACCAAACCAGTTTGGTTAACTGTTGCAACTTGTGTGTTAGAACTAGAATAAGTAACATCTTTAAATGTTGCATAATTTGGGAAAACGTTTGCCGTTATTTGCATTGTTTCAGCTGGATGAATTTTTGTGTAGGCATAAATCAAATTGATTTGTGTTACATTAACTGGCTCAACTTTTACTGAACATGTTAGTTTTGTTGTTTTGTAACTTACACTTACAACACACTCGCCCACACCAACAGCATCAACTTTACCATAGCCATCAACAACTGCAACACTAGGGTTTGAACTTGCCCATGTTAATTGACTATCATAAATTTTAGCTTTTGATGGTGTTACTACCACTTCAAGTTTAAAAGTTGTGTTTATTGTTATCGTTTTTTCAACTTCGCTCAATTCAATTTTTTCAACTGCCGGACTAACAAACACACTAAACCACGAAACACCACAAAACAAAACAGCAATAACCATACAAACAATAGAAAGTCTTTTTAACATGCTAGCACCCTCCTTCAAAAGAATCAACAAACTCTTTTTGTTCAGTATTTAGGGTGTTTTCACCTAAAAATTCTTTTAGTTTTTGTTTTTTAAGGTTATATCGTTTTTGCAAAATTGATTTTGTTAAAATATTGTTTACAAAAAATGTTGAAGCAAAAACAATTAACACTATTGGAACAAAACACAGTGTAACCCAACTTAAATTAAGCAACCTTAATTCCAACAAATTAATTATGGCAAAAATTGTACACAAAACCGACACAGTTATTGAAACAAGTGGATATTTTGCTGTTTTTGACATAACTTCTTTATACAAATTTTCAGAATCGTTAGGAATTGTTCCAACAATGTTTAAATCGTAAGCATTTGAAGAAACTTCGTAATTTGAACCATTATATTCATACTTTAAAACATATTTAGGAACAACAAACAAATCAATTTGATTTATTTTGTGCATAACCCTTATATTCTTTTCATTTCTTGATTCAATTATTTCGGCTTTGGTTTCGTTAACGATTCGGTCAATTTCACTTGAAATTTTTGATTTTGTAGGAAGTTTTATTTTATCTTTTGAAAGTTGTTCGGCTGTTATGGTAACCTTTTTTAAGCACTGTTCTTCACTTGTTAAATCCTTATAGAACTTTTCACTTTCGCCTTCAATCTTTTTTGCATGAATTGGCGAACAAATGGTTATTGTTTCGCTAACAACATCTTCTTCAACTTGTTTTTCGGAATTTATTGAAATGCTTTTACTGGTTGTGTTTGCATATGTAATATCTTCAAAATAGGTGTTTGACAAAGTTGCAACCTTAAACTCAGCGTTAACAACCAAAAAATATCCATACTCAATTTCAACTTTTCCAAACTTAGAACTCAAAACATCAAGTGGCGAATTTTTTGACAGTGTAACATATGATACTGCCCTGTTATAAAATTCCTTTTCTTCACACATTGTGCTAATTATGTGTATTCTGCTTTCACCAGCCGATTTTGAATTTAAGAACTTAATAAACGATTGCTTTTCCTGATTATCATCTTTTGCAATAGATCCACAGTAACCACATTTATAAGTATCAGCATCAACCTGTTCAAAAACGGAAGAACCACAATTTGAACATTTAAGCATTGTTAGTTTTTTACTTTCGCTTTTATTCATTTTATCTCCAATTTTATTTTAATTTTCATGTGGAGTTAAAGACACAAACAGTCTTTCACTTTTTGGAACAGTAAAGCCGTTTCTATCCAACTTTTTTTGAATTGAAACATATAACCCCAAACTACGTAATTTGTTTTTTAAAATATCAATATCAACATTACCTAACTCAGTTCCATTTAACGGAATTGAAATTGAACACAAATCAGGGTCTCTAAACTGCCTTAACCCAGCCAATTCTTTTTGAAATTTTAATGACAATTCGTCTTCCTTCATAAAATTTACTCCTCATTGTCTTTATCAATCGCATAGACTTATTTAAATCTTCTTCCTTTTTTACCATAACTGCAATTGTTTATTTTTTCTAAGTATAGCACGAACAAATAATTTAACAAACTTTAACCACAAAATAATTAACAAAATAAAAAAACAGCACCCAACATAGTGCTGTTTTTGTTTAAACTTTATGTTTTAAAATCCAATCAAGTAGGTGTTCATATTTTATTTGCCCACTAGCCAAACCTAAACCAATTTCAATTAGTTCTTGGTCGGTGCAACCCAATTCAACATCGTTAACTTCTAAAAAAGTTAACATTATTAAAAGCCCGATACGTTTGTTTCCATCAACAAATGCATGGTTTGCAACCAAATTGCTACCAATTTTTGCAGCCTTTTCTTCCACAGTTGGGTAAAACTCAGTTCCACCAAAAGTTTGGTAGGCTGAACTTAATGCTGCATCCAATAACCCCATATCTCTTACACCAGTTGTTCCACCAGTTTGATTAATTATTAACTCTTGCAACAATAACGCTTTTTCGGTGTTAAATTTAATCATTTACCTAACTCCTTAAAAGCTTTTATATGCCTATTTAAAATGTTGGTTGCAATGTTTAACACAAAAGCATTATCGTTAATTGTTGCTTTAAACTTTGTGGGAGTATGTTTTTTAATTAATTTAATTTTTCTTTTCATAATTTTACCAATCATATGCTGTTAATTTGTATTTGTTTGCAGGCACAATTTTGTTCACAATTAATTCATCATTGTCATCTTGTTCATTATTTAATTTATGTTTTTCCATAAATTTTAACAATTCTTCACCTGTAAACACAACCGTAAATGTTATTGCATCTTCTGCCACACCCACTTCCATAACAGCCACAATAATTCCCACATCACGGCTTAAAACGCAAGAATACCTATCGTCCAAGCCATAAACACTTACTTTTCTCATAATAATTCCTTTTTAGACTTATTAGGTGTTAAACAAACTTTAACACATAACAATTTTTTAACATTCAGTTAAATTTTCAACTTGTGCAATGTTCTTACCAACAAGTCCGTTATAAGAACTTAAAACACTGTTGTTAACAATTTTAACATACTCTAATCTTAAAATAACACTTCCAATGTTTGATGGGTCGTTTTCTTCATAACATTCTTGACTTGAACCATGGAAGGAATGAGTTTTTGCTTTTGCCTTACAATTAGAAATTGTGTTTTCATTAATTCCAACTGCTCCACCATCATAAAGGTCAAGATATAAGTAAACTTTACCTCTTTTTGCACCATCAAGCACTGAACCATAATTAACTAAATATGTGATTTGTGCTTTTTGTTCGCTATCACTTAACACACCATAGTTCGCTCCAACCAACACACCCGAAACAAGTCTTGTTTTGTTTGTAACACTTGTGGTTGACAACAATTTTGCCAATTCTTCAACTTTACCAATTAAATGTGATTTAACTGTGTACATCATAGAAATTGTGCCTTCACTTGTTGATTTTGAAACATAACCACCGGCTTTGTTAATGCCAGCAAATCCACCATAAGTAATATCATATTCTTCGGTAATTGGTGTTGCTGTTTTATGTTCGGTGTTAGTTGCAATGTGTACTTCGTTAGCACCATTTATTTTACACATATAAATGTTACCACTATTGTATGCAACAAGCATACCAGCAACTGCCAATTTTGTGTTATTTAATTGAACAGTAACATTTGTAAGTGTAACACCTACAATATCACCTGCATTATATGCAAACAATCCAGCAACTGCACTTTCAACATTTTCATATTTAAGTGTTAAGTTTTTGATTGCAAAACCATTACCCATAAACACACCCACAAATGGATCGTTTTCTTTACCAATTGGTTTAAAATCGACTTGATTTAAGTCAATATCGTTTGCCAAATAGTAATTTCCTGCAGGGTTCAATGAAACATTTTGCAAATCTTCAACAGTAGTAATTGCTATGTAACTAGCGTCAATTTTATATTTTTCTTCTTTACATACACTGCATTGTAACGAACCAGTTGCATATGTGTGTGCCAATTTTGGTGTTACAACAAGTGCTAATTTTTGACATATTGAACAAACATGATACTCTTCACCTTCATGTTCACATGTTGCTTCAATTCTTGTTGAACTATATTCGTAGTTGTGTGGAAGAATTTGTTTACAACCAGTAATAATATAGTAACCATTATAACCATTAGGGTCAGCACAATTTTTACAAATTCTGCCACTCATGTTGCCTATAACTTCATCTTCCCAATCATTTTCAGATGTTCCACAACTTGATGCTTTATATTCCACATTTTCTGGATTTGTGTGTTCAACTTTACTTGCATCAACTTTTACGCTGTGTCCACAACCTTCTCTTGAACATGTATAGTAAAATCCACCATTAGTGTAAGTATAATTTTCGCAATTATGATTTTCTGGTTCGATGTGTCCAAGTTTTTCAACAGCAACAACATAACCATCACAATTTGTGCAATCAAAACGTTTTTCACCTTCACTAACACAAGTTGGTTGTTTTATAATTGTGCCTTCACCTTCGGTGTTATGTCCGTGTGGAGCAACAATATCTTTTAAGAACATTTTGTTACAACCCTCATCAGAACAGGTGTACAATGTGTAACCAGCAGTTTCACAAGTTGCTTCAACTGTTCTTATTAACACATAATTATGTGAAAAACCATCTTCCCATTTTAGGAATGGATGGTCATCACCATAAATATACCAACCATTTTCGTCCCAAGATAGGGTGTTTTCTAAAAAGTTTTTATCAATAATATTACTAAA
>JAZRJQ010000067.1:0-3806 GCA_045645925.1 Clostridia bacterium
AATTTATTATTGTTAATACCTTTGATTGCTGTAAACTTGGCAGTATTTAATTTGTTGCCAATACCAGCTTTAGATGGTGCTAGAATGGTTTTTGTTTTAATTGAATGGATTAGAAAAAAACCAATTAACCGTGAACTAGAAAACAAAATTCATACAGTAGGTTTGTTAATTTTGTTTGGATTTGTTATTTTAGTTGATGCTTTACAATTATTTATTTTTTAAGATACTATGGAAAAACTTATTCAATATTTAAAATTAAACGCTTCAAAATTGTTTGAAAGCATAAAAATTGTTAATATTTCTTACAACAAAACCACTAATTCTTTAGTGGTTAAAGTTGTTTATTTGCCAGATTTTGATTTTAACGATAATTGTAAAAGTGAACTATGTGTTTTAATAAATAAATTTTTAAACATTAAAGATTTAAAAATTGATATTAAAAGCAAAAAAAGTTTGGTTGACGATAGTGTTGTAAGAGAATTGGTTAATTATTATTTAAACAAGTACTATGCAAGTATTTATACTACTATGCAAAAAGAAGATTTATCCATAAAAATAGCCGAAAATAATGTTTATGTAACAATGTTGTTGATGAGTGTTTTTAAACAACATTTGGCTAGTAAAAATTTTGAATTGGAATTAAAAAACTTTTTACAAAACAACTATTTTCAAAATTTTGAAATCAGCTTGCAGGATAAAGATAATAAAGATGAATTAAAAGATTTGTTGGAAGAAAACACAAAGATTTTTGAAAGTATGATTCAATCTGAATTTGAAGAAGTTGCTCCAACAACTTTTGAACTTGTTAATGTTGAAGATTATATTGGCTCAAAAGTTGAAAACATTGCATTGGCATCTTGTTCAATAACTCCAACCAATGAAAACATAACTGTTGCCGGTGAGTTAAATTTTATAACAAAAAAATCATATGTTTCAAAACGTAAAAACTCCAAAGGTGAAGAAAAGGAATATTATAATTTTGTTTTAAACGATGGATATGGGAAAATTCATTGTGTTTATTTTCCAACACAAGAATCAAAAGAAAAGTTTGAACAATTAACTGAAAAAACAACAATTGCTGTTGTTGGCGATGTTGAAGAATTTAATGGTAGATTAAATTTTAAAGTTAAAGGTATTGCTAAATGTGAATTGCCTGAAAAGCAAGAAGTTGTTGTTGAACAAAAATTTGAAAACGAAAATTATGTTTGTGTTAAGCCTGAACCTTACATAAGTTTGGCGCAAGCAACATTGTTTGATGTGGTGGTTGAAAATAAGAATAAATTTTTAAAAGAAAATGATTGTGTTGTTTTTGACGTTGAAACAACCGGCCTAGATGCTAACACTTGCGAAATTATTGAATTTGGTGCTGTAAAAATTAGAGATGGTAAAATGATTGAAACATTTAGTTGTTTGGTTAAGCCATCACAAGAAATTCCATTTCAAATTACAAGTCTTACTGGAATTTCTAACGAAATGGTTGCAAATGCTCCAACAATTAAAGATGTTTTGCAAGATTTCTATAAATTTACAAGAAATTCAGTTTTGGTTGCATACAATATTGGGTTTGACTATAAGTTTATATATTTAGCTGGTGCTGCTCAGGGATATAAGTTTGATAACAAACAACTTGATGCTTTGGCTATTGCTAAAAACAAGGTTAAAGGTGTTAAAAATTATAAGCTTAAAACTGTTGCAACGGCACTTAATGTTTCCTTAGAAGGTGCACACAGGGCAGTAAACGATTCTATTGCAACAGCTGAAGTGTTTATTAAACTTGTTGATTCTGACACTGTTTTATAAAATTGGCTTATATTGGTAATTTTTTTCACATAATGCTTGAAAAAAATAGTCTTATATGTTATACTTACAATGCTAATAATAACTATGCTAGGAGTGGGATATCAAATCCCACTCCTATTTACTAGCTGAACATTAAGCAAAATTAAATATTGTTCTAAATTTAAGGAGAAAGTATGAACGGTAAAAAAGTGGTTACTGCTGTAATGGGTATGGCTGAAAAAATTGTTAGTGAATTAGGATACGTGTTGGTTGATGTTGAGTATAAAAAGCAAGTAAGTGGAATGGTTTTAGAACTTTTTATTGATTCACCAAACGGCATAAAGTTGGAAGATTGTGAAAAAGTTTCCAGAGCATTAGATGATCCATTAGATGAACTTAATCCAACAAACGATGTTCCTTATTCTTTAAATGTTTCTTCGTTGGGTCTTGATAGGCCACTAACAACAGAGTATCAATTCAACAAATATAAAGGTGAAGATGTTGAAGTTAAATTCTATGAACCATTAAAACCTTTTAACAGAAAGTTGATTGAAGCAACATTGGTTGATTGGAACGAAGAAAATGTAACAATCACGGTTAAACCAGAAAATGAAAAAGTAACAATTTCAAAAAAGATAATTGCACAAATTGTGCCAGTTATAAAATTTTAAGGAGAAAATTATAATGATTAACAAAGATTTCTTTCAAGCATTAGACGATTTAGAAGTTCAAAAAGGTATTAACAAAGAGTTTTTTCTTTCAGCACTTGAAGCTGCTTTAACAAGTGCATATAAAAAGAACTTTGGCGAAGCAAAAAGTGCTGCTGTTAAATTAAACCCTGAAAAACATAGCATTAAAGTTTATTCTTTTAAAACTGTTGTTGAAGAAGTGCTAGATCCTGATAAAGAAATGTCATTAGTTGAAGCAAAAACAATTAAAAAAAGTTACAAAGTTGGTGATGTTGTTCAACAAGAAGAAACACCTAAAAACTTTGGTAGAATTGCTGCTCAAACAGCAAAACAAGTTGTTATGCAAAGATTAAGAGAAGCAGAAAGAGAAAAAATTATGGGTGAAGTTAACACAAAACAAGATGAACTTTTAACAGGTGTTGTTAGACGTGTTGAAGGTGAAAATGTTTATGTTGATTTGGGTATTACACAAGTTGAAGGTGTTTTGGGCCCTAAGGACAGAATCCCTGGTGAAAAATATGCTTTAAATTCAAGAGTTAAAGTTTATGTTAAACAAGTTAAGGAATCATTTAACATGCCTTATGTTCAACTAACAAGAACAAACCCAGGTTTTGTTAAAAAATTGTTTGAAATTGAAGTTCCTGAAATTCAAACTGGCGAAGTTCAAATTAGAAGCATTGTTAGGGAAGCTGGTTACAGAACAAAAATTGCAGTTAGCACATCAAATCCAAACCTAGACTGTGTTGGTGCTTGTGTTGGAAATAAAGGTATGCGTGTTAATGCAATTGTTAACGAACTTAATGGTGAAAAAATCGATATTGTTCCTTGGAGCGAAAATCCAGCAGAATTTATTGCTGCTGCATTAAGCCCAGCAACTGTTTTACATGTAAGCACAAACTTGCTTGAAAAAACAAGTTTAGCAGTTGTTCCTGATGATAAACTTTCTTTGGCTATTGGTAAAAGTGGTCAAAACGTTAGATTGGCTGCAAAATTAACAAGCTGGAAAATTGATGTTAAAGCTAAATCTGCAGTTCCATCATTAAACTTAGACGATGTTGAAGAAGATGCTGAAAAACAAAGCGAATTTGGTGACTTGTTTGATGATGAAGATGCGTTTGGTGATTTAAACTAATTTGTTTGGGTGAGTTATTATGAATAATAAAAAACAACCAACAAGAACTTGCATTGCATGTAGGAAACAAAATGATAAAAAAAATTTGCTTAGAATTGTTAAATCAAACGAAGAAATAAAACTTGATTTAACAGGAAAATTAAATGGCAGAGGGGCATACATTTGTAATGATATAAAGTGCATTGAAAAATGTATTAAATCAAAAG
>JAZRJQ010000068.1:0-2052 GCA_045645925.1 Clostridia bacterium
TTTTATAAAAATTTAGTAAAAATATTTTGAAAAAATTTAACATAAAGTTGTTGACCTTCGTATATAATAAGAGTACAATGTAATTAGCACTTAAAAGGTTAGAGTGCTAACAATTAAAATTTTCGATTGCTAAACATTTAAAGGTTATAATGAAAAACGAAATTAAAATATCAGAACGTAAACATGATTTGTTAATAAGTGCCGTTGAAAGTTATATTGAAAACGCAAGCCCAATAACAAGCGAAAAAGTTCATAACACATTGTTCAAAAATTTAAGTAGTGCAACATTGCGTAACGAACTTAGTGCGTTGGAAGAAATGGGGTTTTTAAAACAGCTTCACACTTCAAGCGGTAGAATACCTACAACCAAAGCTTATAGGTATTACGTTAATAACATTATTAATAGCGACAACTTAAATGCTGAAGTTATTAACGAAATTAAAGACAAATTTGTGATGCGTTCTGCTTTTTTAAGCGATATTTTAACTGATATTGCAAAAAGTATTAATCAAATTACAAATTTTCCAACTTATGTTCGTATTAAAAGTTGTGACGATTTGATTGTTCAAGGCATTAATATTATTCCACTAATAACAGGTCAAGGCTTAATTTTGTTTCAAACAAATGCAGGAATAATTAATAACACAATTGAACTAAGCAACGATGTTACCGAGGATATTTGTAAAGATGCTTCAAAATATCTTACAACCAATTTGTATGGAAAAACAATTACTGATATTATTGAAAACATTGGTTACTACAATGAAATGTTTAAAAAACAAATCAATTTTTATCAAGAGTTGTTTGTTGCAATAACTGGAATTTTAAAACAATTTACCGAAGAACGTGCTTCAAAACTTGTTCACACAAACACAACAAAACTTCTTAACGAACCAGAGTATAAAGACATTAACGAAGCAAAAAAATTGTTAAAGATAATTGAAAATGAAAAAGAAATTAAAACAATTATCGATAACATTGACGATAATTCTTCTTCCGATGTTGTATTTACAATTGGTGAAGAAAATTTAAACGAAAAATATTCAGATTATTCAATAATTAACACTAATTATCATTTGGGTAATGGTGTGGTGGCAAGTGTAAGTGTTTTAGGGCCAGAACGTATGGATTATGCTAAAATAGCATCTGCTTTAAAATATATTTCAGACGAAATTAATAAATATAACAAGGAGTAAAAAATGTTGGATAAAAATAAAAAACATTGTAATTGTGACGAAGATTGCACATGTGGTTGCCAAGAAGGGAAAGAGTGTACATGTGATGATGAACAATGCAGTTGTGGTTGTCATTGTGATGATGATTGTGATTGCGGTTGTCACGAAGGCGAACATTGCAGTTGTGGTTGCGAAGATCTTGATGAAGAAGCGTTAGGTTATTTGGAACTAGCACAACGAATTCAAGCAGATTTTGAAAACTATAAACGTAGAAATGCAGAAGTTGAAAAAACAAGTTTTAACAATGGTGTTTATGCGTTTGTAACAAAATTACTTCCGGTTATGGATAGTTTTAAACAAGCACGTCAAACAATTGCTGATGAAAGTGCATTGGCAGGTTTAAACATTATTCACAACCAATTAATTAAAGCACTTTCAAGTTTTGGAATTTACAAAATTGAATGTGTTGGTCAAAAGTTTGACCCAAATTTACACAATGCTGTTTTAACCGATTGTGACGAAACTAAGGAAGATGAAATTGTTTTAGAAGAGTTGCAAGAAGGTTTTAAATCAGAACATAAAGTAATTAGGCATAGTGTTGTAAAAATTAACAAACTTTAATAGTATGCAAAGTGCTATGCAAAATATAAAAAACAAACTAAATTAAGGAAATTTTTAAAAATAGGAGATTATAAAAATTATGGCAAAAATTATTGGTATTGACTTAGGTACAACAAACTCATGTGTTGCAGTTATGGAAGGTGGCGAACCTAGCGTTATTGTTAATGCTGAGGGCGACAGAACAACCCCTAGTGTTGTTGCGTTTAAAAAAGATGGCGAACGTTTGGTTGGTCAAGTTGCAAAACGTCAAGCAGTT
>JAZRJQ010000069.1:0-7860 GCA_045645925.1 Clostridia bacterium
AAGAAAAGACAACGCAGCAAAGTTCACGGATTCCGTGCAAGAATGAAAACTAAAGGTGGCAAACGCGTTTTAGCTCGTCGTAGAAATCGTGGTAGAAGCAAACTATCTGCTTAAAGTTGTTATTTGAAAAAAAATAAAAAGAGTATATAAAAGTGAAAGCCTTTAAGAATTTCTTAAAGGTTTTTATTTTTTCACGGTAACAAATAGTGCAAATTTTGTTGTTTTAAACAAATAAATTATTAAAATTAATTTAGCAATTAAAACCTATTATGTTATACTATTTAAGGTAATTTTAATTTACCTATAAAACCGAAATCTAATTTAGAGAGTTTAAAATGTTAAAACAAGTTAACAGATTAACAAAACGTAAGGAATTTGGTTACATTTATAAACATGGAAAATATTCTTACAACAGTTACTTAACTTTAATTTATGTTCCAACAAAACTTAAAAATTGCCGTATTGGTTTTTCAATTAGCAAAAAAACTGGTAAGGCAAATGTTAGAAACAAAATTAAACGTCAGTTGCGTGATATTGTAAGATTAAACATTGGTAACATAAACCAAAATTACAACTATGTTTTTGTAACTAAACCAGAAATTGTTAATTTAAATTATGAACAAATCAAATACGCTGTTACCGAAGTTATTTCAAAAGCGAAATTAAACGTATGATTTTAAAAATTTTGTTGTTTCCAATAAAATTGGTTTGTTATTTACTTATTTATTTTTATAAATTTGTAATTTCACCTTTTTTTCCAAAAACATGTATTTACTACCCTACTTGTTCAAGTTATATGTTTCAAGCAATTAAAGAATTTGGGGTTTTTAAAGGTGTTTGGCTTGGAACAAAACGAATTTTTAGATGTACACCAAAACATAACGGTGGAATTGATTTGGTTCCTATAAATATAAAAGGAGATAAAAAATGGATTTTCTAAACGTTGGCTCAATGCTACTTGAAGTAACAAAACCAAGTGGTATGTGGGAATTCTTTATTTTTGGTTTAGAAAGCATGGTTAAAAATTATGGCTTAACAATAATTTTGATAACCTTGGCAATAAAACTAATTATGTTACCATTTGATGTGTTTAACAAATACATTAACAAACGTAACTCAGCAAAAATGGCTGCAATTCAACCAGAACTTGAAAAGGTTCAAAAAAGATATGGTGCAAACAAAGAAACTTTAAATCAAAAAACAATGGAAGTTTACAAAAAACACAACTACAACGTTATGGGAAGTTGTTTTGCAATGTTGTTTAACATGATTGCAACAATGGCAATTTTCTTTACATTGTTTTCAGGATTAAACAAAATTGCTTCTTACAAAGTTTACACCGAATATACAACCCTTCAACAAACATATGCCGAAGCAGTTGGTGGTGAAAATGCACAACTTGTAAAAGTTGATGGAAGTGATAAAGTTCAACTTAAACTAAGTGATGGTAGCATTGTTGACCTAGACGAATCAAAAATTACTATTGCAAATAAAGCAGTGGTTGATACTTATGGCGAAGTTAAAGAAAGTTTTTTATGGATTAAAAACATTTGGCGTCCAGACACAAGCGCAAGTGTGTTGTTAAGTTATAAAGACTTTGTTTCAACAACAAAACTTGATGATGATGATATTAACGAATTATTTAACGAAAGCATTTACAATCAAGTTATTAATCCAATTAAAGAAGATAGCAAATATAGTGGCTGGAATGGTTATTACATTTTAATTATTTTATCTGCTGCAATAACATATTTAAGCAATCAAGTTAACACTTGGATTGGCAAAGCAAAAGCTAAAAAACAAGGTAAAGAATATGTTGATGCATTAAGTCAAAACAAAATTATGATTTACTTAATGCCTGCAATTATGGCTTTATTTACATTGTTCTACAACGCAATGTTTGCAATTTACATTGTAACAGGTGCATTGTTTGGTTTGGCAACAAGCCCATTAACAAGCCTTGTTGTTGATGCATTTTATGATAGAGCAAGCAAAAAAGAATCTGAAAAAGTAATAGTTTCTTATTCAAGAAAAAAATAATTGATTTTACGCACATTTAGGGGGACAAAATGAAAATTGAAGTTAGTGCAAAAACCATTGAAAAAGCAGTTGAAGATGGTTTAAAACAACTTAACGCTAACATTGAAGATGTTGACGTTAAAGTTATTTCAGAAGGTGGCTTATTTAAAAAGGCAAAAATTGAAATGACACTTAACACAGGTGTAACCGAAGTTAAACCTGAACTAGACGAAAAAGTTTTAACTGACGAAGTTGTTACAACTCCAACCGAACAATTAACCGAAACCGAAGTTGTTGTTGAAGCAGAAGTAAATGAAGAACCAGTTGAAGCAAAAGAAGTTTTAGATAACATTGTTAAAACAAGCGAAACAATTGAAAACACTTATTCTGACGAAGAAAAACAACAACATAAAGCAGAATTAATTGCAAAAACTGTTGAACTTGCAACTGAATGGTTAAATGGTTTAATTTATGCTTACAACATTAACGCAACAGTTGAAGTTACAGCACGTGAACATGATGTTTACGCTAACATTGCTGGCGAAAATTTAGGTGTTTTAATTGGTTATCATGGTGAAGCAATGGAATCTATTCAACACTTGCTTAACACATATCTATATTCTAAACTACGTGGTGCAAAACGTGTGTTTGTTGATGTTAGTGGTTATAGAAACAAACGTAGCGAAGACTTAAAAGAATTAGCACGAAAAATTGGTAACAAAGTTTTAGAAAACAAACGTAGTTATCGCCTTGACCCAATGAATAGTTTTGAAAGAAGAATTATTCATGAAGAATTAAGTCAAACAGCACATTTGTTAACACACAGTGAAGGTGTTGAACCTAACAGATATTTGGTTATTGAATATACCGAAGAAGTTTAAAAGTAAAAAAAGATGGATTAGTTTAATCCATCTTTTTTGTTGGTTATTAAATTTTTATTTTGTAAGGTTATTAAAAAATTTATTATTATGATTAAACTTAAATAAAAATTTTAGCCTTTAATTTTAAACAAAAAAAAGATAAACACCACGGTTGAAAAGTGATCTTTTCACAGTTGCTGAGCAACATTATGATGTTTATCTTTAATTAGTATAACATAAAAAATGGTGTTTGTCAATAGTAAACGCCATTTTTAGGTTAACTCAACCAATAACTTTTTAAAATTTAAACTATCCATAAAAAACCAAACAAAACAAAATAATAAATGTGCCACAAAAAATATTTTACTTGAAAATATGTTTATATTGGGTTACAATAATTAAGGTGAAAATTAAACAAATTAAGGAAAAAATAAATGTCAACAATAGCAGCAATTTCAACACCATTGGGTGTTGGTGGAATTAGTGTAATTCGTTTAAGTGGTAAAGATGCAGTAAAAATTGCTTCATCTGTTTTTTCTGTGTTCGGAACTGAAAAAAAATATGAACCACGTAAAATGTATTTAGGAAATTTTAAAGCAGAAAACTTTAACGAAAAATGCATGATGGTTTGGTTTAAAGCGCCACACAGTTACACAGGCGAAGATGTTGTTGAATTTCAATGTCATGGTGGAACAGTTATTGCAAATGGTGTTTTAAATGCACTATTAAACAATGGTGCCACCCTTGCTGGCCCTGGTGAATTTACAAAACGTGCCTTTATTAATGGTAAACTAACCCTAGACGAAGCCGAAGGTGTTATGGATATGATTAATGCTGAAAGCGAAAGCGAAGTTAGAGCCGGTTACAACCTAATGCAAGGAGCATTAAGCAAAGAAATTAATGAAGTTCAGGAAATATTAACCAAAATGATTGCTAAAATTGAAGTTGTGCTTGACTACCCAGAAGTGGATTATGAAGAACAAACTTCAAATGAGACAATTGAAAATTTGGATATTATAAAAACAAAACTAAACACAATTTTGCAAACTTCAAACACTGGTCAAATAATAAAAAATGGCAGTAAAGTTTTAATTTTGGGTAAGCCAAATGTTGGTAAAAGCAGTTTACTAAATGCAATTTTGAATTTTGACCGTGCAATTGTTACATCAATTAAAGGTACAACTCGTGATATTTTGGAAGAAACTTATACTTTTAAAGGTGTTAAATTTGTGCTAACCGACACAGCAGGTCTTCATGACGCCCAAGACGAAGTTGAAAAAATTGGTATTGAAAAAGCAAAAAGTGCTGTAAATTATGCCGACGTTATTTTGTTGGTGCTAGATTCAACTTCACCACTAACCGAAGAAGATAAGGAAATTTTAAAATTTGCAAATAACAAAAACACAATTGTTGTTAAAAATAAATCTGACCTAAATTCCACCCTAGACCTTACTGAATATGAATTTGCACGTGTGTTAGAAGTTAGTGCCCTTAAAAAACGTGGTGTTGAAGAATTGAAACAAGCAATTTACGATTTAGTTATTGATGAAAACATTGTTAATTCAAATTTAATGATAACAAACATGCGCCATGTTGAAGCAATTAAAAAAGCAATTGGTTTTATTGATGAAGCAGTTAATGCAATCAACTTAGGTGTTACACTTGATGTTGTTTCAATTGACCTTAAAAATTTATGGCTTGCCCTTGGTGAAATTACTGGAAATAACAATAACGAAGAAATTATTAACGAAATATTTAGTGGTTTCTGTGTAGGAAAATAAAATGGATAAAATGAATTTTGAATGGCGAAAAACTAATCGATACGATATTAAAAAATTTAATGCATGGCACGAAAATGCCTTAAATGCTGATAAAAATAGCAATGCGCATTTGGTTAAAAAGTATTTAGGAAAAAATGAACCAATGTTGGGTTCGGTTGTTTTAACACTAACCGACAACTTAAATTCTAAATATCACACAAAAAGTTTTACTGCAACATTTAATGGTGTTCCGGTAGGATTTGTTGTTTGTTCGCTTCGTGATATTGAAAATTCTAAAAACAAACAACTTCAAATTTATGGTGTAACCGTTAACCCAGAATTGGTAAACAACGGAATTGGAACAGCCATGATTTTTGATGTTGTTAAGTTTAGAGAAAAGTTTTTTGAATCAAAAATTAGTGTTGTAACAACTGCAATTAAAAATAATAATGTTTTTGCAAAAGGTGCTTTTTCAAATGTTGGGTTTGAACCAGAAAAAGAACCTAAACAAAAATCGTTTAAGTTTTATCAACTTGAAACCAGAAAACAAAGTTACTATAATAATGATGAATTAGATGAACAGATGGAAAAAACAATGAAGTTTGTTCAAGAAAATGTTAAAGGAAGATAATGAATTTAAGTTGGCGTAACACAACAAAATATGATTGTGTGGAATTTAATAAATGGAGTAATGCTTTTAATTTTGAAGATAAACCACAAAGAGTTAAAGATGGTGTTAAAAACATTAACAAATATTTAAGTGCCGATCGTTATGGTGGGTTTGGTGTTTTATTGCGTCAATTTATTAATTACCAAGAATTTACTAATGAAGATTATTTTGTTAAAACAGCAATCGATAAAAAACGTATTGTTGGTGTTACTGTGGTTTACAAACACGAAAACAAAAATGTGTTGGAGTGTATGATTATTGCAGTTAATCCGGAACTTCATGGTAAAGGTTATGGCACTGCAATGGTGTTTGATATTGTTAAAAACCACAAAAAATTGTTTGGTTTAGAAGAACAATGTGAAATAACTGCCTTTATTAACAAAGAAAACGTTGCAAGCCAAACTGCATTTAAAAAAGTTGGGTTTGTTAAAAATAATAAAGTTTTTGCAAAATTTGAAGGATTGGTTCCACAAAACGACCAGTATACCCTTAAACCAAAAATTATTGTTAGAAGCAAGAAAGTTGTTGATGATATTGAAAAACAAAAACATGAACATAACACAAATCATATTAAAAATGTTATTTCAAAATCAAAACATGAATCTGAAAAACAAAGATAAGTTTGTTTATTAATTTTGAAAAATTAATGTTTTGTTATATACTATAAAAACTTTTTGTTATTAGGAAAAAATAAAATGAATATGAATTATGATGCAATTGTAATAGGTTCTGGACATGCTGGTTGTGAAGCAGCTTTGGCATTAGCCAGAATGGGACAACAAACAATGCTGTTAACATTAAATTTGGACAGCATTGCTTTTTTGGCGTGTAATCCAAGCATTGGTGGAACAGCAAAAGGACATTTGGTTTGCGAAATTGATGCGCTTGGTGGACAAATGGGAATTAATGCTGACAAAACAACAATTCAACGCAGAATGTTAAATGGTTCAAAAGGACCTGCTGTTCAATCACTTAGAGCACAAGCAGATAAGGTTATGTATCATACAACAATGAAACAAACTTTGGAAAACACCCCTAACCTATTTGTTAAACAAGGTGAAGCAAAAGATATTTTAACAGAAAATGGTAAAGTTACAGGTGTTAAAACTGTTCAAGGTGACACTTTTACAGCAAAGGCTGTTGTTGTTTGCACCGGTGTTTATTTAAAGAGCGATGTTATTATTGGAAAAGTTCGCCAAAACATTGGTCCAAATGGCTTTGCTCCTGCAAATCATTTAACTAAATCATTAAAAAATTTAGGTTTAACAATTAGACGTTTTAAAACTGGAACACCAGTTAGGGTTCATGCTGACACAATTAATTATTCTATTTTGGAAGAACAATTGGGTGATGAAGACATACAAACTTTCAGTTTTATAACAAAAAAAGCGCCTAAAAACGCCATTAAATGTTATTTAACCTACACAAATGAAGAAACACATAAACTTATTTTAGACAACCTTGACAAAGCACCAATGTATAACGGTGAAATTGTTAGTGAAGGGCCAAGATATTGCCCAAGTATTGAAAGTAAAGTTGTTAGGTTTAGTGATAAAAACCAACATCAATTATTTTTAGAACCAGAAGCATTAAGCACAAAAGAAGTTTATATTCAAGGTTTTTCAACAAGTATGCCAACCAGTTTACAACACAAAATGGTTAACAGTGTTAAAGGGTTGGAAAACGCACACATTATGCGTGATGCTTATGCTATTGAATATGACTGCATTGATAGTTTGCAACTATACCCTACTTTACAATATAAAAACATTGATGGATTATATTTTGCCGGTCAAGTTAACGGAACAAGTGGTTACGAAGAAGCAGGTGCACAAGGTATTATCGCCGGAATTAATGCATCACTTTATATTCAAGGAAAAGAACCTTTTGTTTTAAAGCGTAACGAAGCATACATTGGTGTGTTGATTGATGACTTAACAACAAAAGGAACAAACGAACCTTACAGAATGATGACTAGCCGTGCAGAATATAGATTACAACTTCGCCAAGATAATGCTGATTTACGTTTAACACAACGTGGTTATGATATAGGTTTGGTTACAAAACAACGTTATAATGTGTTTAAAAAGCGTTTAAAACTTATTGATGAGTTCAGAAATGACTTAAAACGTGTTATATCACCTAAAAATCTTACTGAAATGTTTACTGAAAAGGGTGAAAGTTTGCCAAAAGTTGGTTTAAGTATTAAAGATATATTAAAACGTTCACGCATTTTTAGTGAAGATTTGGTTAAATACTTCCCTGAATATAAAAAATATCCTGCAAATGTGTTAAAAGAAATTGAAACCGAAGTAAAATATGAAGGATATTTAGCAAAACAAAACATTCAAATTGAACAATCTAAAAAACAAGAAACAACCGAACTTGATGTTAATCTTGATTATTCAAAAATTAAAGGTTTACGTATGGAAGCACGTCAAAAACTAAACAATGTTAAACCTTTAACTTTGGGTCAAGCATCACGAATTAGTGGTGTTAGCCCTGCCGATATTGCTGTTTTAACAGTTTATTTAAAAACATTAAAAAATGA
>JAZRJQ010000070.1:0-5103 GCA_045645925.1 Clostridia bacterium
TTTTCAACCCCAAAACTATTCAAAAATGAATTTATATATAATAATATATTAATTATAAGCTTATGTTATGACTTTACAAACATAGGTTATTGTGTTAAAATATCAACGAAATTTCAAAAAAATTATATGTAGAGGTTTTCATTTTGAGTAGAGTTGTTCTTAAATTAGAAAATGTTACAAAGGCCTTTGAAGACCGTGTTGCTGTTAATAATGTCTCCTTCCAAATTCACGAAGGGGAAATTTTTGGTTTTTTAGGACCAAATGGTGCTGGAAAAACTACCACTATGAGAATGATTTGTGGTTTAACAAAGCCAACACATGGTAACATTACAATTTGTGGTTATTCTGTTCAAAAAGATTTTGAAAAAGCAATGGAACTAACTGGTGGAATTATTGAAAACCCACTTATGTATGGCTACATGACTGGTTGGGACAACCTAAAATATTATGCAGGCCTATACAAAGGAATTACCAAAGAAACAATCTTGGCATATGCAAAAATTGTTGGATTAGAACACAGATTAAAAGACAAAGTTAAATTTTATTCATTAGGTATGCGCCAACGACTAGGTATTGCACAAGCATTGTTACACAACCCTAAACTTCTTATTCTTGACGAACCATTTAGTGGTCTTGACCCACAAGGTGTTGTTGAAATGAGAAAATTCTTAAAAAACTTAGCACAAAAATACAAAATTGCAATCATGGTAAGCTCTCACATGCTTGCAGAAATGGAACAACTTTGCGATACGTTGGCTGTTATTAATGGTGGTCAATTAATTGAAATGAAATCAATTCACCAATTAAAAGAAAGTATTGTTGGTTCTAGAAAAATTAAATTTAAAGTTGACTACCCTAACTTTGCAGGAAAAGTTGTTATAAACGAATTCCACTTTGCAGTTGAGGTTGCTGGAAACAGCATTTACGTTTCTGCTGGTGAAGAACATGTTCCTGAAATCAGCAAGCGTTTGCTTGATAATGGATTGTCAATTTTCAGAGTAGAATATATTTCTAAAACGCTTGAAGAAATTTTCATGGATTTAATAAAAAGCAAAACAAAAGGAAATATTCAAATCTTTTAATTAAGTTTTTAAATTTAAGGAGTTATTATGGGTGTTTTTAGAATTGCCCGTGCGGAATTTATAAAAATATTTAAAAAACCTAGCGTTTATTTGATGGGTGTCATTTTGGCAGCTGTCTTAGTTTCGTCTCTTTTATTCTTTGAACCAATTGGTAAACAAAATTATTCAGTTAGCCTTGATGGTTCAACAGTAGGTAAAATTTATGATAAATTTGTTGCAGAATCAACAAGTGAATTAAAAAAATCTTCATTTGACGAAGTTATTGACAACTCTTTAAACAAAGTTAACTTCTATCTTGATTTAAACGAAAGAAATAATTCTTTGCAACAAGTTAATGACGAATTTATTGTTTTATATAACGACTTAGTTGTTCAATCAAAAATTGAAAATAACGACCAAAAAATCAATGATGGATTTTCAGCTGTTAAAAATAAATTAGAATCTTATAACGAAATTTACAACAATGTTTCAACATTAAAAAATAATTCTAAATTTTATAAGCACTTCACTACCCTACCAATTTTTACCGAAGCAAAAGAAACATTAAGTAACTTAAACTCCAAAGCTCAACTATCTAGCACAACAGCAAAAATCTTTATAAACCATGTTGATAGTAACGAATATATTTCAAAAATTGTAAAAATTTATGAAACAAACAAAAATTTTATTGAATCAACACTTGATTATTATGCTAACAACATTAAAACCAAACAAAACGAATATTACAACAGAGTTATAAACAACCCTACTTCATCACAATCAACATTTGGCCCTTTAAAAACTGATTTATATGGAGAGATTACAAACTTTTATGAAGTAATAATCACACTTGCTGAAAGTGACAATATGTTAGCATTTTTAAACAAAGCAGAATATGAAACATTAAAAAATAATATTGCCGAAGCAAAATCAATAATAGAATCATATTCAAGCGAAGCAATGGCTTCTAAAACAGATTATCAAAGACATAAACACATTGTTACTGAGGTTCATAAACTATCTTTATATGATAATATTATTTCATTTAAGGAAAGTATTGAAAAATTCAATGTTTCTACAACAACCTTAAAAGAACTACAAACAACAATTATAACAGATATTACTAACCTAAAAACAGGTTTAAACAGTTCAATTGAGTCACTTTATAAACAAAATCCTATTTCAAGTGCAACCAACGATATCAACAAAATCAACGATTTAATTTCAAGTTACAGAGTATTATCAATTAATTCCACAAATTTGGTTAATTATACAATCAACCTAGAAACAACATCTGTTTTAAAATCAACAGATATCAACAATTATATTGGTTTTGAAGATTTTAACACTTATGAAACAACCGAAAGTTTAACAAGAGTTACATATTTTATTGATAATAGTGAATACAATCATCACTTTGCAGATGTGTTCGCATTTAACAAAAATAGTACAGCCGAAACAAACGCATACGATTTTATGTTTTATGGTATGGAAATTGCAACATTAGTTATTACAGTTTTTGCAATATTCTTGGCCGCAAGTTTAATGGCATCTGAATATGATAGTGGAACAATCAAACTGCTTGCAATGCGTCCATTTAAACGTTGGAAAATCATCACTGGCAAATTGTTTGCAACAATGTTCTTTTCAATAATATTTATATTGTTTAGTTTCTTAATTTGTTTTGTGGCAGGTATTTGCTTATATCCACTAACAAATGCACCAGTTTTAATGATATTTAACGCAACAACAGCATTTTCAATCCACCCTATGCTACTTATGGGATTAAACATTTTATGTATTATTCTTGAAGTTTTATTCTATGCAGTTATTGCTCTTTCAATTTCAACAGTGTTTAGGTCATACACTTCTGCAATTTCAATTTCATGCATAATGTTTATTTTAGCAATTAGTTTAAATGTTTTATTTGGTGGATATTTCTGGTACTCATTTATTCCATTTATTAATGCTGATTTCTTTAAATACTTTGGTGGAACATTCCTAACAACCGAAGCAAGTGCACTAAATTCTTTGTTTACACCTACACTTCTTTCAAATGCAAACTTATTTGTTTCGTTAGGCATTTTCACGGGAACAATTTTAGTATTCTTGCTAATCACTTATATCTCATTTAAATTAAGAGATTTTTAAAACAAAAAAAAAGACAACTAATATAGTTGTCTTTTTTTTCTTACTCTGTTGCGTAATTATCAAAATAACCTGTAATTAAAACAATCGGTGTTCCTTTGTCGCCACTACCACTTGTAAGGTCACACAACGAACCAACAAGGTCTGTAATTCTTCTAGGAGTTGTTCCTAAGGATTCTGCCTTATTAACAAGGTTCTCAGATTTTTCATTAATAAGCTTTTTCATGGCTGTTACAGCTTTATCACCAGTTAAATTAGCAATCTTATTATCAGCCAAATATTTTAATTTTATTTCATTAGGAGTTCCAATTAAGCCATCTGTAAATGCTGGACTAACAACAGGATCAGCCAGTTCCCAAATACCACCAACAGGGTCTTTAAACGCACCATCACCATAAACCATACATTCAAGTTTAACACCAAGTTTCTTTGTTAATGCTGCTTGTAATTTATTAACAAAAGTTTGAGTATCACGTGGAAACAATTTTACTTTTTCATCGGTTGACAAATTGCTACCCAAAATTCCATAATTTTCATGATAACCACTTCCGTTTACACTTTCATTTAAAATTTCATGTAACGACACAACTTTTTCGGCACCACAATTTAAAAGTAATTTTTTTGTTCTAAACCTTGAATGAATATCAGCATTTATAACTTTTTTAGTATATTTTAAAATTTCTGTTGGGTCATTTGACAAAATGATTTCACAATCACATTCACAAAGTTCTTTATACAAATTTATGTAATTAACACCAGTAAATGGGTGTGTAACATCTTTTACAAGATTTGTAAATTCGCTAGCAGTATAAGATTTTTCAAATTGAAAAACACCCAAATCGTATAGTTTATCAATTGAAACAAGTGGATTTCCCACCTCATCAAACGGATATGATAATTGAATAATAACTTTATCAGCACCCCTTGAAATACCCTTTAAAAGGCTTGAAAAACGATTTCTTGACAATATTGGGAACACAACACCAATTGTTCCACCACCAAGCTTATTTTTAACATCTGTGGCAATATCATTAATTGAAGCAAAATTACCTTGTGCTTTTGCAACAATAGCCTCAGTTACAGCAACAATATCTTTTTCTTTTAGCTTTATTCCTTCATTTTCTACGGTGCTTGCAATACAATCAACAACAATATTTACCAAATCATCTCCTGGTCTAATAATTGGTGCTCTTACACCCCTTGCAACTGTTCCAACTGTTCTCATTTTACACACTCCTTAATATTTTTATGTTTTTTTGTTTTAATAAATGATAAATGAAACAAAAAAATATGACAAATGCGAAGTTAAACATCTATTTAACTCTCATATGTCATATTTATTTAGTATTAAGTTCAATTTGTTTACGTGCTAATGCATCACATCTGTTATTAAGTTCGTTATCAGCATGCCCTTTAACTTTAATCCAAGTTACTTTATGAGGCTCAATAACACCTAATAATTCCTGCCACAAATCCACATTTAAAACGGGTTTTTTACCTGCCGTTCTCCAATTGTTTTGTATCCAATTTTCAATCCAACCAAGCAAGAAAGCATTTAATGTGTAAGCTGAATCGGAATAAACAGTAACTTCACAAGGTTCTTTTAAAAGTTTAAAGCCTTCAACAACTGCTGTTATTTCCATTCTGTTATTTGTGGTGTTATCTGCAAAACCAGAAAATTCCTTTTCCACACCCTTATATCTTAGAACGATTCCATATCCACCAGGGCCAGGATTTCCTGAACAAGCACCATCTGTGTACAATTCAACTTGTTTCATTTTACTCCTTTACTTCACACATTAGTATAATATCACATTTTTTATTTTAGGACTAACTATTTAAACCTTTTTATTGACATTTTATAAATTATATTTTATACTAGATATGTTGATTG